>NZ_JASCPA010000005.1:0-107410 GCF_029959715.1 Pseudomonas sp. PS02288
GGGCTGCAGCCCACCCTACAAAGGGGGTCCGGCGTAGGGTGGGCTTCAGCCCACCGATCTTCAGCCCACCGCCCCAGGTCAGAACGAACGCGGCAGTTCGAGCAGATGCTCGGCCACGTAGGACAGGATCAGGTTGGTGGAGATCGGCGCCACCTGGTACAGGCGCGTCTCGCGGAATTTGCGCTCGACGTCGTACTCGTTGGCGAAGCCGAAACCGCCATGGGTCTGCAGGCAGGCGTTCGCCGCTTCCCAGCTGGCCTTGGCCGCCAGGTACTTGGCCATGTTGGCCGCCGCCCCGGCATTGATGCCGCTGTCGTATTCGGCGCAGGCGCGCCAGCGCATCAGGTCGGCGGCCTCGATCTCGATGTGCGCCTCGGCGATGGGGAACTGCACGCCCTGGTTCTGCCCGATCGGCCGGCCGAACACCACGCGGTCGCGGGCGTAGGCGCTGGCCTTCTCGATGAACCAGCGACCGTCGCCGATGCACTCGGCGGCGATCAGCGTGCGCTCGGCGTTGAGCCCGTCGAGGATGTACTTGAAGCCCTTGCCCTCTTCGCCGATCAGGCTGCTGGCGGGAATCTCCAGGTTGTCGAAGAACAGCTCGTTGGTCTCGTGGTTGACCATGTTGGCGATGGGCTGCACGGTCAGGCCGTGGCCGATGGCTTCGCGCAGGTCGACCAGGAAGATCGACATGCCCTCGGACTTCTTCTTCACCTCGGCCAGCGGCGTGGTGCGCGCCAGCAGGATCATCAGGTCGGAATGCTGGATGCGCGAGATCCACACTTTCTGCCCGTTGATCACGTACTTGTCGCCCTGGCGCACCGCGGTGGTCTTGATCTTGGTGGTGTCGGTGCCGGTGGTGGGTTCGGTGACGCCCATCGACTGCAGGCGCAACTCGCCGCTGGCCAGCTTCGGCAGGTAGTAGCGCTTCTGCTCCTCGCTGCCGTGTCGCAGCAGGGTGAACATGTTGTACATCTGCCCGTGTACGGTGCCGGAGTTGCCACCGCAGTGGTTCACCTCCTCGAGGATCACCGAGGCCTCGGCCAGGCCGAGACCGGAGCCGCCGTATTCCTCGGGAATCATCGCCGAGAGCCAGCCGGCCTCGGTCAGCGCCTTGACGAAAGCTTCGGGAAAGCCCTTTTCCTCGTCGATCTTGCGCCAGTACTCGGCGGGGAACTCGGCGCAGAGCGCGCGCACGCCGTCACGGATGGCATTCAGTTCGTCCTGGTCGTAGGTCTTCATAGCGTCCTCTTGTTCTTGTCGGGCGCACCGGCGCCGATCGGATGGGGCGTCGTCATGGGGGACGGATTACGCCGGGTCGAATTCCACTTCCGCGCTCTGCGCGATGCCACCGGCGTTGCCGGCCCACAGCTCGGCCTTGCCCGGCGCGACGATGCGCCCGCCGACCTCGAACGGCTGCGGCGCGATCAGCGGACGCACGCCGCGGTAGGCGAAGCGGCGCAGGCGCGCCTGCGGGTTGGCGCGGCAGAACGCGCGTAGGTTCAGGGTGGCGATCATCGGGCCGTGCACCACCAGGCCGGAGTAGCCCTCGGTGCCGGTCACGTAGGGGAAGTCGTAGTGGATGCGATGGCCGTTGAAGGTCACCGCCGAGTAGCGGAACAGCAGGGTCGGCGTCGGCTCCACCGATTCGCTCCAGTCGCCCGCCGACGGCAACTCGCCGCTGGCCGTCTTCGGGGGCGTCGGTTCGCGGTAGACGATGTCCTGCTCCTCGCGGATCGCCAGGCGGCCATCCTGCGAGTAATCATGGCGCACGGTGACGAACAGCAGCGCGCCGGTACGGCCGTGCTTTTCCTCAATGTGGGTGATTGTCGATACGCGCCCGGCTTCGCCGCCGGCACACAGCGGCTCGTGAAACTCAAGACGCCCGCCGGCCCACATGCGGTTGCGGTTGTCGGCCGGCGGCAGGAAGCCGCCACGTGCCGGATGGCCATCACCGCCGAGACCGCTTTCGGCGATCGGCTCCTGGAAGAAGCACCACTGCCACAGCGGCGGCAGCGCCTCGCCGTGGGCCGGCGTCGGCTCGTCGAAGGTGGCGGCGATGCGCTTGAGCAGGTTGCGGCTCAACTGATCGTGAGCCTCCTCGGTACGCCCGATCCAGGCACTGAAAGCAGAATCGCTCATGGGTGAATTTCCGCAGCGGTTATTGTTGTGGGCGGATCATGCTGCGCGACCGGCGTTCTGAGAATTTGCAATTACGTATACCAGCGTTCGGTTATGCTGAACGCAGTGCTGCGTTTGAGCGGCACACACCGTAGGGTGGGCTTCAGCCCACCAATACTCGCCCGCGACTTACCGCGTGGGCTGAAGCCCACCCTACGAACAGAACCAGTGGGCTACCGATTTACCGCAGGGCGGGCAACGGTGAGCTAAAGCCCTCCCTACGGACTGTTGTCAATTCGCGAGTACTCGACCTTGCGTTCTACGAGGGGAAACAGCGCATGCATTTCGATCTGGCCGACCTGCGGCTGTTCATCCACATCGCCGAATCGCCCAGCCTGACCCAGGGCGCGCGCCGCGCGTTTCTTTCGCCGGCCGCGGCCAGCGCGCGGATCAAGGCCCTCGAAGGCCAGCTCGGCAGCCGCCTGCTCTATCGCGACAGCCGTGGCGTCGAGCTGACACCGGCGGGCGAACGCCTGCTGCAGCACGCGCGTCTGATCATGCGCCAGGTCGATTACCTGAAGAGCGAGTTCGCCAGTAACGGCACCGAAACCGCCGGGCACATCCGCATCTACGCCAACACCACGGCGGTGACCGAATTCCTTCCCGAGGTGCTGGCGCACTTCCTCGCCGAGCGCCCGGCGGTCACGGTGGACCTGCAGGAAAAACTCAGCCGCGACATCGTCCGCGGCGTGCTCGACGGCGCCGCCGATCTCGGGATCATCGCCGGGCCGGTGGAAGCGACCGGGCTGCAGGTGCTGCATTTCAGCACCGACCATCTGGTGCTGGCGGTGCCGCTGGGCCATCCGCTGGCCAGCGAGCAGCGCGTCACCCTGCGCCAGACGCTCGCCTACCAGCACATCGGCCTGCACGACGGCAGCACCCTGCTCAGCTTCCTCCGCGACCACGTCGAGCGCCTCGGCGAAACCCTTTCGCTGCGCATCCAGATGTCCAGCTTCGAGGCGATCTGTCGGATGGTCGAGGCCGGCGTCGGCATCGGCATCATTCCCGAATCGGCGGCGCGCCGGCACAGCCGCACCATGCAGCTGGCTACGGTGGAGCTGGACGAACCCTGGGCCATGCGCGAACGCAGCATCCTGGTGCGCGAGCTGGAGGCGCTGCCGGGTAGCGTGCGCGCCCTGATCGCCACCCTGCGCCCGGACGTTGCGCTGCCGCCGGTGTCCGAAACCGCGGACAACCTGATCACGGAGCAACCATGAACGACCTCGGAAAACTCCCCTGCGAAGCCTGCCGCGCCGATGCGCCAGCCCTCGACGAGCAGGCGATTTCGGCCCTGCATGCACAGCTTCCGTGCTGGTCCCTGGTGACTCGCGACGGTGTGCGGCAACTGGAGCGCGGCTTCGCCTTCGCCGACTTCAAGGCGGCGCTGGCCTTCGCCAATGCCATCGGCGAACTGGCTGAGGAGGAAAACCATCATCCGGCGCTGCGGGTCGAGTGGGGCAAGGTGCGGGTCAACTGGTGGACCCACAAGATCCACGACGTACACCGCAACGACTTCATCCTGGCGGCGCGTTGCGACGAGGCGTTCGCCCGGCTCGGCGGCCCGTCCCCAGCACCCTCGCCCTGACGCGAGGATCGCCTGCGGATCGAATGGGCACAGCCTGCCCTTCAATCGACCATCGCCATCCGACAGGCCCGCTTGCGTGGCGGCAAATCGCTATGAACAGCCCCATTCCGCGATCTGACGAAAAAAATTAACTGTTACAGATCAAGTGGATAGCTGCTTAGCAAGCTAAGCAGTGGCGCGATTTGTGCTTGCCATGACGAGTCAGTTTGTTAGGGTGTGCGCCCTATGCGGTCATTGCTTCTTCCCATCAGCGCGTTGCTGAGCGGAGTGGCCCTGCTTCTGCTTGGCAATGGTCTGCTGAACACTTTGTTGACTCTGCGTGGTTCTGCGGAAGGGTTTTCCCCCGCTGTGCTCGGACAGGTGATGTCCGGCTACTTCGTGGGTTTCTTCCTCGGTATCTGGATCGCCAGCCCGCTGATCCGCCGCGTCGGGCATATCCGTGCGTTCGCCTTTTGCGCCGCACTCGCCGCCAGCACCGCGCTGCTTCACGTGGTCATCGTCGATGCCTGGGTGTGGCTCGGTCTGCGGGTGATCTACGGCATCGCCCTGGTCACCCTGTACACCGTCATCGAGAGCTGGCTCAACGCGCAGACCGCCGCCAGCGAGCGCGGCCGGGTGTTCGCCATCTACATGGTCGTCAACCTCGGCGCCCTGGCGCTGGCGCAGCAACTGCTGGCGTTCGACAGCCCGCTGGGCTTCACCCTCTTCGCCCTCGCCGCGATCCTGATCTGCTGCGCGCTGATGCCGGTGGCGCTGACTCGCCAGGCCCAGCCGAGCGTGCCCGACCAGCCAAGCGCCGACCTGCGTCACCTGGCGCGTGTCGCGCCGCTGTCGGTGGCCGCCGCCGGGTTGTCCGGGCTGGCCCTCGGCGCGTTCTGGGGCATGGCCCCGGTGTACGCCAACCTGCAGGGTTTCGATGCCCGCGGCGTCGGCCTGTTGATGACCAGCACCATCCTCGGCGGCGCATTGCTGCAATGGCCGATCGGGCGTTTTTCCGACCGTCACGACCGCCGCCTGGTGCTGACCTGGGTGGTCGCCCTGGCGGTAGGGATGGCGCTGCTGATCGCCCTGCTGCCGGCCGGCCCGCTGCTGCTCGGCGCGATGTTCGTCTGGGGCGGCCTGTCGTTCGCCATCTACCCGATTGCCGTGGCACAGATGATCGACCAGTTGCAGGCCGATGAAATCCTCGCCGGATCCAGCGGCCTGCTGATGCTCAACGGCGCCGGTTCGGCCTGCGGCCCGTTGCTCGCCGGAGCGCTGATGCAGCACTTCGGCGCGACGGCGATGCCGCTCTACTTCGCCTTCACCCTGGCACTGCTCGGCGCTTATGCGCTGTACCGGCTGCGCCACGTCAGCGACCTGGTCAGCGAACCGGCCGGACACTTCATGCCGATGCTGCGCACCAGCCACAGCGTGCTCGAGCTGATGCCCGACGCGCCCGCGGCCGACGAGCAAGGCTCGCCCTCCCCCACGGAGCCGGCCTCGGCCGATCACCCTGTCAACGAAGGAGGAGCGCACTGATTCACGTCGCTCGACGACGCCACCCGGCTGTTTCGGCAAGGCCCGGAGCCTATCCCAAACAGCCAGTCAGCCCGTCCAAGCCGGACGGGCACCCGCACAAGGAGACTGCGCATGCTACTTGCCACCGACCTCGATGGAACCTTTCTCGCCGGCGATCCGGAAGACCGCCTGAGCCTCTACCAGACCATCGCCGCACACCCTGAAATCCGCCTCGCCTACGTCACCGGGCGCAGCCTGGAAGCGGTGCTGCCGCTGCTCGCCGACCCGACGCTGCCGCACCCGGACTACATCGTCTCGGATGTCGGCGCGAGCCTCTACAACGGCGAAACCCTGCAACCGATCCAGCCGCTGCAGAGCGACATCGACGCCCTCTGGCCGGGTGAGTCGCAGGTTGCCCAGGCGCTCGCCGGGTTTCCCGACATGGAGCGCCAGGACGTGCCGCAGGCGCGGCGCTGCTCGTACTTCTGCGCGCCCGAACGTGCCGCCGACCCGGCCCTGAAGGCCATCGCCGAGGCGCTGGATTGCGACCTGCTGTATTCGGCCGACCTCTACCTCGACTTTCTCCCCCGCGGCGTCAACAAGGGCAGCAGCCTGCTCAAGCTGGCCGACCACCTGGGCATCGACCGCGACCAGGTGCTGGTCGCCGGCGATACGCTGAACGACCTGTCGATGCTCAGCTGCGGGCTCAAGGGCGTCTGCGTCGGTGCCTCGGAGCCGGCGCTGCTGGAAGCCACGCAGACCTGCACGCGTACCCTGCATGCCACCCGCCCCGGCTGCGGCGGCATCCTCCAGGCCTTCGCCCATTTCGGTTTTCTCGGCCAGCACGGCATCGCCGCCGAACGCCGTGAGGCAGCACAGCCGGGCCAGGCCGAACTGGTGATCGTCTATCACCGGCTGCCCTACGAAGAGCACAAGGTCAACGGCCACATCCAGCGCCGCCGACCCGGCTCGCCGAACGGCATCATCCCGACCCTGCTGAGTTTCTTCGCCGACGGGCGCAAGGGGTCCTGGGTCGCCTGGGCGGTCAACGAAGAAGGTGACGAACCCTTCGAGCGGCACACCACGGTGGACGCCGAGCATTACCCGCGGCTGACCGCGACCCGTGTCGGGCTGAGCAAGGAGCAGGTCGACATCTTCTACAAGCGCTTCTCCAAGGAAGCCTTCTGGCCGACCCTGCACACCTTCTGGGAGCGCGCGGTCTTCCGCGAGGACGACTGGCAGGTGTACCTGGACGTGAACCGCGCCTTCGCCGAGCACACCGCCCGCGAAGCGGCGGTCGGCGCCACCGTCTGGCTGCACGACTACAACCTGTGGATGGTGCCGGCGTACCTGCGCGAGCTGCGCCCGGACCTGGTGATCGCCTTCTTCCACCACACCTACTTCCCCTCGGCGGACGTGTTCAACGTACTACCATGGCGCCGGCAGATCGTCGGCAGCCTGCTGCAATGCGACTACGTGGCCTTCCACATTCCGCGCCAGGTGGAGAATTTCGTCGACGTCGCCCGCGGCGTGACGCCCTTGCGTACCGTCAGCCGGCAGAACTGCGCGCCGCGCTTCCTGACCTACGGCTGCGCGGTCGGCCTGGAGCGGATGACCACCGCGGTGGACACCGGCACCCGCGTCGTCAAGCTCGGCGCTCATCCGGTCGGCCTCGACGTCGAGCGCGTGCGCGGCATCCTCGCCCAGGAAAAGACCCGCCTGCAGATGGCGCAACTGCGCAGCGAACTGTCCGGGGTGAAGCTGATCCTCTCGGTGGAACGCCTCGACTACACCAAGGGCACTCTGGAAAAACTGCTGGCCTACGAACGCATGCTCGGCGCGCACCCCGAACTGCACGGCAAGGTCACCCTGGCCTGCATCTGCGTCCCCGCGGCGCGCGAGATGACCATCTACGACGAACTGCAGACGCAGATCGAACAGGTGGTCGGACGGATCAACGGCGGCTTCGCCAAGGTCGGCTGGACGCCGCTGCAGTTCTACTTCCGCGCGTTGCCGTTCGAGGACGTGGTGGCCTGGTACGCGATGGCCGACGTCATGTGGATCACCCCACTGCGGGACGGCCTGAACCTGGTGGCCAAGGAGTTCGTCGCCACCCAGGGCGTGCTCGACGGTTGCGGCGTGCTGGTACTTTCGGAATTCGCCGGTGCCGCCGCGGAACTGAAGGGCGCGCTGCTCACCAACCCGCATGACCCGGCCGACCTCGCCAGCACCTGCTACCTGGCGCTGAACCTGCCGAAGGCCGAGGCGCAGGCGCGCCTGCGCGAACTGTTCGACGTGGTCAGCTACAACGATATCCACCGCTGGGGCGAGGAATTCCTCCAGGCGGTGGAGCCGGAGCCGGCGGAACAGCTGGAAGCCGCGCTGAGACGCGTTGCCAGCGCCGGCCTGAGTGTCGCCGGCAAACGCGCCTGACACGAAGCGCCGCAGCGGGCGTCAGTCCAGGGTCAGACCGTTCGCCGGCAACGGCAGCGCGGTCTTGTACAGCACCTGCTTGAGCGCGAAGCTCGAGCGGATGTTGGCCACGCCCGGCACCTTGGTCAGGTGATCGAGGATGAAGCGCTCCAGCGCCTGGATGGTCGGCACCAGCACCCGCAACAGATAGTCGGCGTCGCCGGTCATCAGGTAGCACTCCATCACCTCCGGCCGCTCGGCGATCGCCTGCTCGAAACGCTGCAGCGCGTCCTCCACCTGTTTCTCCAGGCTGACGTGGATGAACACGTTGACGTGCAGCCCGAGCAGGTCCGGCGCCAGCAGCGTCACCTGCTGGCGGATCAGGCCGAGTTCCTCCATGGCCTTGACCCGGTTGAAGCACGGCGTTGCCGACAGGTTCACCGAGCGGGCCAGCTCGGCATTGGTGATGCGGGCGTTCTCCTGGAGACGGTTGAGAATGCCGATGTCGGTACGGTCGAGCTGGCGCATGAGAGAGATATTCTCCGCAAATAATATTTTGTAGATTGAATATCTTCAAAACACCCTAAACGCAATGAACTTTAGAAAAAATCTCCCCTCATGGAGTAATAAAGTTTTCTCCAGCCACGCCAATCCTAGCCGCGCTGGAGGATATCCATGGCCCACTCTCGCAACGCCCGCACCGCCGCCCCGGACGCGCGCCGTTCGCTGCTCTCCACCCGCACTCAGGGCATCGCCCTGCTTCTGGTGGCGATCCTGATCTGGGGCGCGAACTGGCCGGTGATGAAGACCGGCCTGGCGCACGTCACGCCGATCTGGCTCTCGGCCACCCGCTTCGTCCTCGGCTGCCTGTGCCTGTTCGTCGTGCAGATCGTCACGGGCACCCTGCGCCTACCGCGGCGCCGCGACCTGCCGCTGATCGCCAGCGTCGGGCTGCTGCAGATGCTCGCCTTCACCGTGCTCGGCGCCATCGCGATGCTCGACATCCCGGCCGGGCGCTCGGCGGTGCTCGCCTACACCACGCCGCTGTGGGTGACGCCGGCGGCGATCCTGTTCTTCCGCGAACGGCTTTCCCCCCGCCAACTGGCCGGCACCCTGCTCGGCGTGCTGGGCGTCGCCGTGTTGTTCAACCCGCTGGCGCTGGACTGGAGCGACGGCCGCCTGGTGAAGGCCAACCTGATGCTGCTCGCCGCCTCGTTCTGCTGGGCGCTGTGCATCCTTCACCTGCGCCATTCGAAGGGCAGCGCCAGCGCTTACCAACTGGCGCCCTGGCAGATGCTCACGGCGGGCGTGCCGCTGCTGGCGATCGCCTGGATCGTCGAGGGGCCGTTCAGCGGCGATGGATCGCGCACGTTCTGGCAGGTGGCGTTGTTCGTCGGCCCGCTGGCGACGGCCTTCTGCTTCTGCGCGGTGAATGCGGCGAGCATGTGGCTGTCCACCACCAGCATGTCCTCGGCGATGCTCGGCGTGCCGGTGGTCGGCCTGATCATGGCGGTGATCTTCCTGGACGAAAGCCTCAGCCTGACGCTGCTCGCCGGCGTGCTGGCGATCGTCGGCGGCATCCTGCTGGTGACCGTCGCGCCGCGCGCCGACGGCGCACGCTGAGGGTGAAGCCATGCGCAAACCGCGTTTCAGCGACGAGCAGATCGCCGCGATTCTCGCCGAGGCGGCCGCCGGCCAAGTGCCTGGGCGTCGTCGATACCGGGATCGGTGTCGAAAATGATCGGAATGGGCACGCTCTCTCCAGGTGGGCGGACCGGCCACGCGGAAAATCGCGGATTCTACCGAGCGCTCCGCCTATGGCACGCGCTAAGTCACGTTACCGGCGTCAACTTCATGACTACCGGCCGGGATCAAACGTTGAAGAATTCCCCCGGCGTGCAGCCGAAATGCTGGCGGAACGCGGTGATGAAGGCCGAGGTGGATTCATAGCCGCAGCTCAGGGCGACATCGGTGACCCGCTCGCCGTTCTCCAGCGGCGCCAGCGCGTGCAGCAGGCGCAGACGCTGGCGCCAGGCGCGGAACGACAGCCCGGTCTCACGCAGGAAGATCCGCGACAGGGTCTTTTCCGACACGCCGATGCGCGCCGCCCAGTAGCCGAGGTCGCGCCCGTCGGCCGGGTCCGCCTGGAGGCTCTCGCAGAGCACCCGCAGGCGCTCGTCCACCGGCAGCGGCAACGACAGGCTGACCTCCTCGGCCTGGCGCAACTGGTCCAGCAGCACCTGCACCAGGCGGCCGTCGGCGCCCTCCTCGGCATATTCGGTGGGCAGTGCGGTGAAGCTGCGGATCAGCTCGCGGGTCAGCGGCGAGACCTCCACCACCTGGCAGCGCGCCGGCATCCAGGGCGCCGCCGATTGTTCGATGTAGAGGCTGCGCATCTCCGCGCGGGCGTTGCTGCCGACCTGATGCTGCAGCCCGGCCGGGACCCAGATCGCCCGCTGCGGCGGCGCCACGTAGCTGCCCTCGGCGGTGTGCACGCCGAGCACGCCCTGGATCGCATAGGAAAACTGCACCCAGGGGTGGCTGTGCGGCGCCGACCAGGAATCGCTGCCGAGGGATTCCACCCGCGCATAGACCGGTCGCGGCAGCCGGTCCAGCTGTGGAATCTCACGCGGAACAATGGAATGTCCGTTTGGCGGCATATTCTGGCTTTCTAGCGTTAGTCGGAAGTTTCCCCGAGGGGTAGAGTCGCAGACCTGATCACCCCACGCCACCGCCGAGAGTTTCCATGGCCCGTCCTCGCCTGCTGCCCGACAACCTCACCCTCGCCCTGATCGCTACGGTGATCACCGCCAGCCTGCTGCCGTGCAGCGGTTCCGTCGCCGAGGTGTTCCACTGGGCGACCACCTTCGCCATCGGCATGTTGTTCTTCCTCCACGGCGCCAAGCTATCGCGCGAGGCGGTGCTCGCCGGCTTCCTGCACTGGCGCCTGCACCTGCTGGTGCTGTGCTGCACCTTCGTGCTCTTCCCGCTGCTCGGCCTGGCGCTGAAACCGCTGCTATCGCCGCTGGTCACGCCGCAGCTGTACCTCGGCATCCTGTTCCTCTGCGCGCTGCCGGCCACCGTGCAGTCGGCCATCGCCTTCACCTCGCTGGCGCGCGGAAACATCCCGGCGGCGGTGTGCAGCGCCTCGGCCTCGACCATGATCGGCATCTTCCTCACCCCGCTGCTGGTGCAACTGATGCTCGGTGTACAGGGCAGCAACGGCGGCCTCGACGCCATCGGCAAGATCGTCCTGCAGCTGTTCGTGCCCTTCGTCGCCGGCCAGCTGGCCCGTCGCTGGATCGGCCGCTGGGTGGATGCGCACAAGGGTTCGCTGAAGTTCTTCGACCAAGGCTCGATCCTGCTGGTGGTCTACACCGCGTTCAGCGAGGCGGTCATCCAGGGGCTCTGGCAGTCGATTCCGCTGCCCGCGCTGGCCGGCCTGCTGGTGTGCTGCTGCATCCTGCTGGCCCTGTCGCTGGGCATGACCACGCTGCTCGCGCGCAAGCTCGGCTTCTCCAAGGAGGACGAGATCACCATCGTCTTCTGCGGCTCGAAGAAGAGCCTGGCGAGTGGCGTGCCGATGGCCAACGTCCTGTTCGCCAGCAGCGCGGTGGGCGCGATCATCCTGCCGGTGATGCTGTTCCACCAGATCCAGCTGATGGTCTGCGCGGTGCTCGCGCAACGTTACGCCCGACGCTCCGAAACCCCGGCCATGGAAACCAAACCCGCCAACGCCCCCCTGTAGAAGCTCTTCAAGGGCGCTGATTGCGAGCAGGCTCGTTCCTGGAAGGACAGGCTTGCCCGAAGCGTGCGTAGGGTGGATCGCGCTTTATCGATCCACCGGCGGCGCAACGGATTCAGCGCCGCTGCAACGGTGGATGAAAAGAACCTCATCACCCTGCAGGGGCGGCCGGAGCGTCTGCTGGATTGCTGTGCGCCGGCGGTCGGACCCGCGACTACGCCGAATCACACATCCACCCGTCCGCGCCCGGCCTTGATCACGCCGCGTTTGGCCTTGCCCTCCAGGCGGCGCCTCTTCGAGCCGAGGGTGGGCTTGGTCGGGCGGCGCTTCTTCTCCACCTTGCCGGCGTCGCGGATCAGCTCGGCCAGGCGCTGCAGGGCGTCGGCGCGGTTCTGTTCCTGGGTGCGGTACTGCTGCGCCTTGATCACCACCACGCCCTCGCCGGTGATGCGACTGTCGCGCAGCGCCAGCAGGCGTTCCTTGTAGAACGGCGGCAACGACGAGGCCTGGCTGTCGAACCGCAGGTGCACGGCGCTGGAGACCTTGTTGACGTTCTGCCCGCCAGCGCCCTGGGCGCGGATCGCGGTGAGTTCGATCTCGTCATCGGGCAAATGGACGGCGTTGGAGATTTCCAGCATGGCGGGCGTTCGTCGTGGGAGCGGATGACTACCCTACCTGAGAGCGCGACGCCTGGCCTCCGATCCGCGCAAAACCCCGCCCCGGCGTCGACACCGAAGACATTCGCGGAAACCTTTTCCAACGATCCGTTGCCCACCGCACGGGCGCCGATGAATTACCGTGGCGGCCAAGATCGGCGAACGAGGCAACCATGGATTCAATAACCCAGGCAGTACTCGGCGCCACGCTACAGGCCGCTCTGCTCGGCCGCTGGCAGGGACGCAAGGCGCTGCTCTACGGCGCCGCCCTGGCGACCCTGCCGGACCTCGACGTGGTGATCGATTATGGCGACGCGGTGGCGGGAATGACCTACCACCGCAGTTTCAGCCATTCCCTGCTGGTGCTGACCGGCCTGGCGCTGGCGCTCACCCTGCTGCTGCGCTGGCGCCCGCATCCCGGTTATTCCGCCGGGCGGCTGTTCGTCACGCTGTGGCTGGTGCTTGCCACCCATCCGCTGCTGGACGCCTTCACCAGCTACGGCACCCAGCTGTTCTGGCCGTTCACGCCGACGCCGACCGCCTGGTCGACGGTGTTCATCATCGACCCGCTGTATACCGCGCCGATGCTGGTGGCGGTGATCGGCGGGCTGGTCCACGGCCTGCGCGACAAGCCTCCGCGCCTGCCGCTACTGGCGCTCGCGCTGTCCAGTCTGTACCTGGGATTCACCGTCGCCGGCAAGCAGATGGCCGAGCAAGCGGTGGGGAAGGAACTGGCGCGCCAGGGCATCCACGCCGACGCGCTGTTCAGCGGGCCGACACCCTTCAACAGCCTGCTCTGGCGGGTCGTAGTGCGCGACGGGGCGGATTACCACGAGGCGGTGGTCGGCTGGTTCGACCGCCAGCCGCCGCGGATCGAGCGCTTCGCCCGCGGCACCGGCTTGCGCGCCGTACTGGCCGATTCGTCGCAGGAAAAGCGCCTGGAATGGTTCACCGGCGACTGGCTGCGCTACGACGAGATCGACGGCCAACTGATCGTCACCGACCTGCGCCTGGGCATAACCGGCTTCCATCCGTTCCGCTTCCCGCTGGCGGAACGCCGCGACGGGCAGTGGCAGCTGATCCCCTACGTCGAACGCCTGCCGATGGAGCGTGGCGGCGCGGCGCAGATGAAACAGGTGTGGGCGCGCATCTGGCAGCAGCAACCGCCTCTGCCGCTACGCGAATGGGCGGAAACGCTGAAGCAGACGAGTCGCCCTGTTGGAGCGTGAGCCTTCGGCGCCACGCTGCTGCGGTATTGGTGCGCGCGGCGCACCCTACGAATTGCATTGGCATTCCGACCGCATCGCCCGAAGCACCGCACCGTAGGGTGCGCCATGCGCACCGCTGCCTTTGGTGCGCGCGGCGCGCCCTACGAATTGCATTGTCATTCCGACCGCATCGCCCGAAGCACCGCACCGTAGGGTGCGCCATGCGCACCGCCGCCTTCGGTGCGCGCGGCGCACCCTACGAATTGCATTGGGCATTCCGACCGCATCCCCCGGAACATCGCACCGTAGGGTGCGCCATGCGCACCGACGCGGTGGCTCTGCGCACCGGAGGGCCAGATCAGCCTTCCAGCCGCGCCAGGCGCTCTTCCAGCGCGGCGACGCGGGCTTCCAGTTCGGCCAGGCGTTCGGCCTGACCACCCCGCGCGGTGGAGGACTCAGCGCCTTCGGCACGCGCGGCGATGATCGCCTGCAGCTCGTCCGGGTCCACCAGCAGGTGCATGAAACGTTCCTCGCGCTGGCCGGGCTGACGCTGCAACTGGACGGCCATCTTGCGTGACGCCAGGCGTTCGAGGTGGTGCTGGACCTGCCCCACATCCTCGAAATCGTGCATGCGACCGCTACGTGCGAGCAGCTCGCCGAGGGTCTGCGGACCACGCAACAGCAGCAGGCCGAGCAGCACCAGTTGCGGCGCGACCAGCCCGAGGGTCTTGTCCGCGCGCTGCTCCCAGCGGTCGGCACGGCTGCCCATCACCAGGCGCACCAGCCCGCGCCCTTCGAGGCTGCGCAGAGCCTGGCCGACCTGGCCGGGGGTCAGCTCCATCACCGGCTCGCGGCTGGTCTTCTGGTTGCACGCGAGAACCGCCGCATTGAGGGTCAGTGGATAGCTTTCCGGGGTGGTGAGCTGCTTTTCGATCAGGCTGCCGAGCACGCGCGCTTCGGCGGCGTTGAGGGGTTCGACGGGCTGGATGTCCGTTTCTTCGGTCATGCGGGCGCTCTCCGGGTGAAGGTTCGGGCGAAGTTTACCGGCTTCGCGGCCTCCGGCAGAGGCGCTTTTCGACGGCCTTGCGGGCGTCGCCAGCGCCCGTCGTTCTTGGCTAAGATGCCGACGCCTCCACCCTCGAGCATGCCATGGCCCGCGCCACGCCCCCCGATCTGAGCAGCACCAGCAAGCCCCTGCGCGGGCTGGCGCGCAGCTATCCGCGCGGCCTCTACATCGAGCCGCACCAGCACGCCTGGGGCCAGGTGCTCTACGCGATCTCCGGCGTGATGTGGCTGGAGACCGAACGCGAGGCGTTGCTGGTGCCGCCGCAGCGCGCGGTGTGGCTGCCGCCGGGGGTGACGCACGGGATTCGCGTGGTCTCCGAGCTGGAGATGCGCAACATCTACCTGCGCCCGACGCTGGCCGAGGCGCTGGAGCCGCAGGTACGCATCGTCGAGGTCAGCCGCCTGCTGCGCGAGCTGGTGCTGGCGCTGGTCGAGCAGGAGCGCCAGGACGATCCCGGCTACTACGAGGCGCTGGCCAACCTGGCCCTGCTCGAACTGCGCCGCGCGCGGCATTCCTGGTTGCGCGTGCCACTGCCCGACGACGCCGACCGCCGCCTGCTCGGCCTGTGCCAGGCGGTGATGGCAGCGCCGTCGCTGGAGATATCCTTCGAGCGCCACGCCGAACAGGCCGGCGCCAGCGTGCGCACCCTGACCCGCCTGTTCCAGCGCAGCCTCGGCCTGGGCTTCGCCGAATGGCGCCGCCAGGTGCAGCTCGCCACCGCCGTCGCCGCGCTGATCCAGGGCACGCCGGTGAGCACGGTGGCGCGTTCGCTGGGTTATCAGCCGAGCAGCTTCAGCGACATGTTCCGCCGCGAACTGGGCGTGGCGCCATCGGACTACCTGCGCCGCGATGGCGACTGAGCGGCGAGATTGGCCGATAGGCAGAAGCCTATGGCCGGAGCGTGACAGCGCGCCTGCATAGACTGGCCGCCATCGCCCACGCCACCCGGAGGTTTCGATGAACTACCTGATCTCGCTGCTCATCGGCCTGGGTGTCGGTGCGCTCTACGCCCTGCTCGACTTCAAGTCGCCCGCGCCGCCGGCCATTGCACTGGTCGGACTGCTCGGCATGCAGATCGGCGAAGCCCTGTTGCCGCTGGGTTGCCAGTTTCTCGCCCAGTGGCTGCACTGACCCCGAAGAGGAATCCCCATGAAAGCTCTGCAATTCGCCCGCACCGGCGACCTCGCCGCCCTCGAACTGCGCGACATCCCGCCGCCCCGCCCCGCCGAAGGCGAGGTGCTGGTGCGCGTGGAAGCCGCCGGGCTGAACCCCAGCGACGTGAAGAACGTGCTCGGGCGCTTCCCCTACACCACCCTGCCGCGCGTGCCGGGCCGCGACTTCGCCGGTGTGGTCGTGGAAGGCCCGGGCGACCTGCTCGGCGCCGCCGTATGGGGCACCGGCAAGCCGCTCGGCTTCGCCCGCGACGGCAGCCACGCGCAGTTCATCGCCCTGCCCGCCAGCGGCGTGGCGCACAAGCCGCAGCGGCTGAGCTTCGTCCAGGCCGCCGCCCTCGGCGTTCCCTACACCACGGCCTGGGACGCGCTGGAGCGCGCCGCGGTCGACGCCGGTACACGACTGCTGGTGATCGGCGCCAACGGCGCGGTGGGCAGCGCCGCCCTGGCGCTGGCCAGGGCGCGCGGCGCCGAGCTGCTCGCCGCGGTGCGCAGGCCCGAGCAGGCCGATCGCCTGAATGCCGCCGGCATCCCGGCCATCGTGCTGGAGCAGCCGGAGCACCTGGGCGCCCAGGTACAGGCGCATTTCCCTGGCGGCGCCGAAGTGATCTTCGATACCACCGGCTTCTGGCTGCCGGCGGCGGTCCCGGCACTGGCGGATTTCGGTCGCATCGCGATCATCGCCGCGCCGGTTGACGGCCAGGTGCAGTTGCCCGCGCTGGCGCTGTATCGCCGCGGTGGCTCGGTGGTCGGGGTCAACTCGCTGCTTTACGACGCCACCCAGTGCGCGGCGATGCTGGATGCGTTCGGCCGCCTGTTCGACGAGGAACGCCTGCCGCTGCCGACGGGATTGCGCGAAATGCCCCTCGGGCAGGGCCTGGCGGCCTACGCCGAGGTGAACGCCGGCAGCGCGGAGAAGATCATCCTGCGGCCCTGAGCCCAGCGCTCAGACCGGGGCACGCGCCGGGCGCGGATCAGCCCTGGACGTTGCGCTCCAGCCAGCGGGTCAGCAGCGGTGCCAGGTGCTCCAGCGGCTGGTAGCCGTTGGTGAGCAGCGCCATCTGCCCGTCGTGCTCGGCGAGCAGCGTGGGGAAGCCGGCGATGCCGAGGTTCTGCGCCCAGGCGAAGTCGCCGGCGGTCTGCTCGCGGATTTCCAGCTCGTCGAAGGCCGCGGCGAACTCGATCCGCGGAATGCCCGCACGCTCGGCCAGCTCCACCAGCACCGTCGGCAGGGTGACGTCGCGCCCCTCCTGGTAGAAGGCGCGCTGGATCAGCTCCAGCAGCGGCCAGACGCTGTCCTCGTCCAGCTCGCGCGCCGCGACCAGCGCGCGGCAGGCCGGCTCGGTGTCGTAGACGAACCCGTCCGGCAAGCCCTCGTTGAAATTGAACAGTTGCCCGGTAGTGGCGTTCACCGCCTGCCAGTAACCCAGGGTGCGCACCCGCGCCGCCGGCTCCATCGCCGCGCGCTCGTGGCGCAGGCCGCCAACCACCAGGTGGGTGGGCACGCCGGCGGCCAGCGCCTGCTCCGCCAGCGCGTCGACGACCGGGGCGAACCCCCAGCACCAGGAACACATCGGGTCCATCACGTAGATCAGGCGAGTGGCCATCGGTAGCTCCGAATCAGGTCTGTGGAACGTCAGTCGGCCTGGCGCGGATCGCGGCCCAGCGGGTGCGGCTGGTTGCGCGCCTTGGCCAGTTCGATCTGTTTCTGCCGTTCGCGGGCGCCGGCGCGAGTCTTCTCGCTCAGGGTGTCCCAGCAATGCGGGCAACTGATGCCGGGCGCGTAGTGCTCGGATTCGCGGTCCGCGACCGAGATCGGCGTGCGGCACGCGTGGCACTGGTCGTAGTCGCCCTCGGAGAGATCGTGGCGCACCGTGACCCGGTTGTCGAAGACGAAACAGTCGCCGCGCCAGCGGGTTTCGCTCTCCGGCACTTCCTCGAGGTATTTGAGAATGCCGCCCTTGAGGTGATAGACCGCCTCGAAACCCTCGCCGAGCATGTAGCTGGAGGCCTTCTCGCAGCGGATGCCGCCGGTGCAGAACATCGCCACCTTCTTGTGCTGTGCCGGGTCGAAGTGCGCCTTGACGTACTCGGGGAAATCGCGGAACGACTTGGTCTGCGGATCGACCGCGCCCTCGAAGCTGCCAATCGCCACTTCGTAGTCGTTGCGGGTATCGATCACCAGCACCTCGGGGTCGTCGATCAGCGCGTTCCAGTCCTTCGCCTCGACGTAGGTGCCGACGCGGGCGTTGGGGTCCACACCCGGCACGCCGAGGGTGACGATCTCCTTCTTCAGCTTGACCTTGGTGCGGTAGAACGGCTGCTCCTCGCAGAAAGACTCCTTGTGGTCCACGTCGGCCAGGCGCGGGTCGCGGGCGAACCAGGCGAACAGCGCGTCGATGGCGGCGCGCGAGCCGGAGACGGTGCCGTTGATGCCCTCCTCGGCGAGCAGCAGGGTGCCCTTGATGCCGTTTTCGAGCAGGGTCTGCAGCAGCGGTTCACGCAGCGCGACGTAGTCCGGCAGGGAGACGAACTTGTACAGCGCCGCGACGACGATCTTGTCGGTCATGGAATTACCTTTCAGTGGTCACCCTCGCAAAGGGCGGACTGAGCGCACGGACGCAAGGCCCGAAGCGCCTGATGAAAACGCCCGGATCGGCGTGGTCGCGCAGTCTACGTTTCCGCGTCGCGCTCGTGTAGCCGGCCGGCGAAAAAGCCCGACGGTTTTCGACGGTCTGCGCCCGCGTACTCGTCAGGCTTGCTCGACCGCAGCGCCGTTGCGCTGGCGGATGAATTCGATGAGATCGGCCATCGGCATCGGCTTGCCGAACACGTAGCCCTGGGCGAACTGCACGCCGGCATCGCGCAGGATGTCGCGCTGGCGCTCGGTCTCCACGCCCTCGGCGATCATCTGCAGGTTCAGGCTGCGGGCGATCTGGATGATGTGAAAGGCCATCTGCGTGCTTGAGGCGTCGTTGCCCAGGTCATCCACGAAGCTCTTGTCGATCTTGAGGAAGTCCAGGTCGTAGGTGGCGAGGTAGGACAGGCTGGAATTGCCGGTGCCGAAGTCGTCGATGGCCACCCTGAATCCCTGCTGGCGAATCCTCGCCAGGATTCCGCGGGCCTTTTCCGGGGACATCAGGCCGCTCTCGGTGGCTTCGATGATGATGTTGTGCGAGGTCGCGCCGCATTCGCGGACCAATGCCTGCAGACGCGACTCGGTCTGCGGCGAATGCAGGTCCTCGGCTGAGAAATTGATCGCGATGTGGGTTTGCGGGTTGTCGCGCAGCAGCTGCGCGGCATCCCGCGCGACCATCTGCAGGACGCTGGCGGTGATCTTCTGGATCATCCCGCTCTTTTCCGCGGCGGGAATGAACACCATAGGCGGGACCACCACGCCGTCGCTGCGATGCCAGCGGATAAGCGCTTCGGCGCCCGTGCAGCGGCCTAGGCGCAGGTCGATCACCGGCTGGTAGAGCAGGAAGAATTCGTGGCGCTTGAGCGCCGCCTGCAACTCCGTCTTGAACGACAGCCGATTGCGCGCGATGAGGAACACCAGCGCCGCCAGCAGCACGCCGACCAGCAGCCCGATGGGCATCCTGCGCCAGGCGGCGCTCCTGATCAGGCCCTCGACCTGATCGCGCGTCATGGCGGCGAAAACCTCGTTTTGCCCGTTATGCGACGGACGCACCACGACGAAGTGCTCGGCGTCGGTGAACTCGTCGGGCTTGCCATCGTAGTGCGCCAGCCACTCGCGCTTGAACACGCCCCGCGTGCGAAGCATCCGCGGCGGGTGACCGCCGACCTGGCTCAGCGAAAGGGTCGAATTCTGGTCGAGGATGTCGATCACCAACTGCGGCGCGATGATCGCTGCGTACTCGTCGTGCGCGTTGATGTTGAAGAGCGCGCCGGGCACGCCGGGCAACGCCACCCCGCCCCACGACCAGATGTGGGGCGGGTTGATCCGGTGAGGCGGGCCCAGCTCCACAGGTGCCTCGAACGTGGCCATGGTGGAACACATCAGGCGGGTGCCGTCCAGGTAGCCGAAGCCGACCAGGTAGCTAAAGCGGGCGACGACCACCCGCATGCGCGCCAGTTGTTCCTCCGAGCAGGGCAGTAGCGGCGGCCCCGAACGAAGCAGGAGCACCGCCATATCGATCTGCGCGCGCGTGGCATCGGAGCGACGCAGGACATCGAGGGCCAGACTTTCAAGGTAGGCGTTCGCCTCGTCGTGGCCGTCCTGCTGCGCCAGCCAGTACGCCACGACGAGAGGCGTGGCGAGAGCGAGAACGCCGACCACCAGCGCAAACGAAAGCAGGGTTTTCTTCCGCATCGGCGCACTCGATTGTTCTCAAGTGACTGGAGTGTAGTCAGCGGAACGACTACCACTGGGGAAGATTGAAGGCCCGGATTCGCTCCGGGCGGGCATCAATGATCGTGCTTGGAACCGCCCAGGCAGGTGGGCGATTCGGGCGCGGTGCCCTGCGCCGCCCATTCCTCCGGGGTGTAGGTGTGCAGCGCGAGCGCGTGGAACTGACCCATCAGTTCGCCGAGTGCCGCGTAGACCTTCTGATGCCGGCGCACCGCGTTCAGCCCGGCGAACTCCGGGCTGACGATGACCGCCTTAAAGTGCGTATCTTCGCCACGGCTGTGCATGTGGCTCTCATTGACCAGTTCGAGGTGATGGGTGGACAGGCCACCCAGTGCCTCGCGGATACGCTCCTGCATCATCATTTCGCGGGGCTCCCCGGTTTCGCCGGGCTGCCGGCGCCGAGTTCGCTGCTCATGTCCTGCAGGAGTTTGTTGACCTCCGGCACCGCGCTTTCCAGCTTGGCCTGGGTCAGTTGCGCGGATTGCGCGGTGAGGGTCGGCATCTTCTCGAGAACCTTCTTGCCCAGCGGCGACTGGTAGAAGTCGATCAGGTCCTTGAGTTCCTTCTCGGTAAAGTTGCTGGTGTACAGCGCAACCATGTCCGGCTTGATCTTGTTCCAGCCCACGGCCTTGTCCAGCGCGGCGTTGGCCTTGGCCTGGTAGCTCTCCAGCGTGGCCTTCTTCGACTCCGGCGCCTTCGCCTCGGCGAAGCGCTGGGCGAACATCTGCTGCACCTGGGAGTAGACCGGCGTGGTCAGTTTGTCGGCATGCGCCAGCTTGAGGAATTTTTCCGCCTGGGCGTTGTGGCTGGCCGTATCGGCCATGGCCGGGGCGCTCACGGCGGCGAAGAGTGCGGCGGCACACAGGGTGCGGAATAACGTCATCGAGTGTTCCTTGCGTAGAGAATTCGGGCTGTTTGACAGCGCGGAACGGCATTCTGCGCCCAAGCCGGTGCCGGCCTCAAGGCGCGCCGCGCCCGGCGAAGCGGCGCGGAACGCCCGCTCGTTCGTGCATCGCCGCGCAGCGATCCTGTAGGCTCGGGCGGAACCCCGCGCCTCGCCGCGCAGACTAAAACTGCCTGAACGTACTGGAAGGACGCCGCCATGAGCCGCACCGAAACCGATAGCCTGGGCGCCATCGAGGTCCCCGAAGACGCCTATTGGGGCGCACAGACCCAACGCTCGCTGATCAACTTCGCGATCGGCGACCAGCGCATGCCCCTGGCCCTGCTGCATGCGCTGGCCCTGGTGAAGAAGGCCTCGGCGCGGGTCAACGACCGCATCGGCGAGCTGCCCTCCAACATCGCCCGGCTGATCGAGCAGGCCGCCGACGAGGTCCTGGCCGGCAAGCACGACGACCAGTTCCCGCTGGTGGTCTGGCAGACCGGCAGCGGCACGCAGAGCAACATGAACGTCAACGAGGTGATCGCCGGCCGCGCCAACGAGATCGCCGGCGGCCAGCGCGGCGGCAAGACACCGGTGCACCCCAACGACCACGTCAACCGCGCGCAAAGCTCCAACGACTGCTTCCCCACCGCCATGCACATCGCCGCCGCGCAGGCGGTGCATGACCAGTTGCTGCCGGCCATCGCCGAACTCGCCGACGGCCTGGCCGAGCAATCGGCGCGGCACATCAAGCTGGTCAAGACCGGCCGCACGCACATGATGGACGCCACGCCGATTACCTTCGGCCAGGAGCTGTCCGGCTTCGTTGCCCAGTTGCACTACGCGGAGAAGGCGATTCGCGCGACCCTGCCGGCAGTCTGCGAGCTGGCCCAGGGCGGCACCGCGGTGGGCACCGGCCTCAACGCGCCGCACGGCTTCGCCGAAGCCGTCGCCGCGGAACTGGCCGCGCTTTCCGGCCTGCCCTTCGTCACCGCGCCGAACAAGTTCGCCGCCCTCGCCGGCCACGAGCCGCTGGTGGCCCTCGGCGGCGCGCTGAAGACCCTCGCCGTGGCGCTGATGAAGATCGCCAACGACCTGCGCCTGCTCGGTTCGGGCCCGCGCGCCGGCCTCGCCGAGGTGAAGCTGCCGGCCAACGAACCGGGCAGCTCGATCATGCCCGGCAAGGTCAACCCGACCCAGTGCGAGGCGCTGTCGATGCTCGCCTGCCAGGTCATGGGCAACGACACCACCATCGCGTTCGCCGCGAGCCAGGGCCATCTGCAGCTGAACGTGTTCAAGCCGGTGATCATCCACAACCTGCTGCAATCGATCCGCCTGCTTGCCGACGGCTGCCGCAACTTCAACGAACACTGCGTCGCCGGCCTGGAACCGGACGCCACGCAGATGGCCGCGCACCTGGAGCGCGGGCTGATGCTGGTGACCGCGCTGAACCCGCACATCGGCTACGACAAGGCCGCCGAGATCGCCAAGAAGGCCTACGCCGAAGGCAGCACCCTGCGCGAAGCGGCCCTGGCGCTGGGGCACCTGACCAGCGAGCAGTTCGACCAGTGGGTACGCCCGCAAGACATGCTGGGAAACACGCCATGAGTGATGCGCGCAGCGGCGCGACACGCCTGGAAGGCGACGGCAAACGCATCCTGATGATCTTCGGCACGCCGAAAGGCGCCAGCTTCTGCCACGCGCTCGGCGAGACCTACGCCAACGCCGCGCGCAGCAAGGGACACGTGGTGCGCGTCCTCGCGCTGGGCGAGCTGCAGTTCGACCCCATCCTGCACGACGGCTACGAGCACAGCCAGACGCTGGAGCCCGACCTGCTCGACGCGCAACGGGAGATCCACTGGGCCGAACACCTGGTGTTCGTCTACCCGGTCTGGTGGGGCGGCGTGCCGGCGCTGCTCAAGGGCTTTCTCGACCGGGTGTTCCTGCCCGGTTTCGCCTTCAAGTTCCGCGGTCGCTCGCAAGCCTGGGACAAGCTGCTCACCGGCCGCAGCGCCGACCTGCTGGTGACGCTGGACACCCCGAGCTGGTACTTCCGCTGGATCTACGGCGCCCCGGCGCATCGGCAGATGGTGCGCACCGTGCTGGGCTTCTGCGGAATCAGGACGCGCCGCCTGAGCGAGTTCTCGCCGATCCGCACCTCCACCGAGGAACAACGCCAGACGTGGCTGCGCAAGGCGGAAAAACTCGGCCTGAGCGTTTAGTCCTCGCGAGGCCCGAGGAGCGATGACGCGGAACCGAACGGCATCCGCCGGGTCCATGATCTGCGCGACATGATGGCACTGCGCCAGAACGGCACACCGTCCGTCTGCCGCGGCCCCGCTGAAAGCCGGACGGTCGGTAGACTCAGCCTCATCGACAGGGAGAACGACAACATGCTCGGACAGCGCAAAGTGGATGCAACCCCCGCCAACCATTTCCGCAGCGAGCGGATCAGCGTGGTCAACGGCCGCTATTTCTTCTCCACCCGCGAAGGCACGCTGGAAGGCCCCTTCTTCAGCAAACAAGACGCCGAACGCGAAGTCACCCGCTACCTCGCCCGCCACGAATGCGCGCGCAATATCTCGGAGTACAAGGTGTTGCGGTGAGGGGTCAGAACCTACTACCGGGACACCTCCGCCTTTCTCCACGCCCTCTGTACGCCTGAAGCGTCGCTGTAACGCCACGACGCTGCGAAACCGAAAAACATTCGCGCGTCGAGCCGCGCTTGGTCCAAAGCGCCGCCGACTTCTGTGACCTGTTTCGGCAAGCGACGCCGGGCTGGCCGGAGGCGGCGCCCGTCACCTCGACGGAACAGCGCTCGCGACGTCGCCTACGTCCGCCGTATCACCGCCCAGAACCTCGAGCAGATACGCCGGCGAGTTGGCCGTCAGCAGGCGCTGCGCACTCGCCGCGGCTACCGCAGCTCGCGCCATCATCGTCTGTTCGTGCGCCCGCACGGCGGCGTGCCAGTCATGGCTGCACAGCGCATCGGCCAGGTCGGCAGCATCGCGCAGGGCTAGGTTGGCGCCCTCGCCCGCTGGCGGCATCAGGTGTGCGGCATCGCCTATCAGGGTGACCGTCGGGCGATGCACCCAGCGATGCTCCGGCGGCAACATGTAGATCGGCCAAGGCCGCACCGCATCCCCGGCCTCGGCGATCAGCCGGCGTAGGTCCGGGTGCCAATCGGCGAAGTGCTGCAACAGGTCGGCACGCGACAGCGACGGCGCCAGTTCGCCCTCGCCCAGCACTTGCGGCAACGAGGCGTACACGCGGACATGGGCATCGGCATTGCGCTGGGCGAACAGGGTGTACTGGCCGCGCTTGGCGATCAGCGTACCGTGCCCGACCAGCGCGGACAGCTGCGGGTGGGCACGGTCGATATCCGCCAGCGAAAGTTCGTACAGGCTGATGCCGGCGTGCAACGGACGAACGTCGGTGAGCAGCGCGCGCAGCCGGGACCATGCACCGTCGGCACCGACCACCAGGTCGAAACGCTGAACGTCGCCATTGCCGAAGCGCAGTTCGACCTCCTCGTCCACGAGTGAAGCCTGCTGCAACGCATGGCCCCAGTGCACGCGGCCTGGTAGTGCCGCCAGCAGCAGGTCACGCAAGTGCCCGCGGTCGATTTCCGGACGGTCGCCGGCCTGGCCGTCATCCTCCAGCAGCAGCCGGCCTTCGGCGTCGAAAAGCCGCGTGCCCTGGTCCTCATAGCGCGCCCAACGCTGGAAATCCTCGAACAGACCGGCGCTGCGCAGCGCGGCCTGGCCGGTCTCCGCATGCAGATCGAGCATGCCGCCCTGGGCGCGCGCATCGGCGGCGGCGTCGGCCTCGAACAACGTGAACGGTCTGCCGGCGCGGTGCAGCCGGCACGCCAGCAACAGGCCGGCCGGACCGGCACCTACGACAGCGATACGGGGAAACACTGACACGGCTAGCCTCCTGGACTTCAACATAGGATCCTATGATCTATATCATAGGAGCCTATGTCAATCAGCCGGAGTGAACGTATGGAACGTCCCGACCCAAGGAACGTCCCGTCTTTTCTGATCAAGCGAGTGGCCCGCGAGCTGAGCCGGATGGCCGAGACCGAGCTGCGCCCACTGGGCCTGGGAATGGCCAGCCTGCCAGTGCTGGAGGCACTGCGCCAGGGCAAGGCCGCGACCCAGGCCGAGCTGGCGCGCCTGCTGCGGGTGGAGCAACCGTCGATGGCGCAGACCCTGGCGCGGCTGGAGCGCGATCAGTTGATCCGGCGCTTTCCCGATCCGCACCACCCGCGTGCGCAGCGCATCGAACTCACCCCGCTGGCGCTGCAACGCTTACCGCAGGCGCGCACGATCCTCAATGATGGCAATGCCCGCATGCTGGCCGGTTTCAGCCCCGATGAGACCCTCCTGCTGACCAGCTTCCTGCAGCGGCTCAGTGCCAACCTCGATCGCGAGTCATGAGTCGGTAGCACCGTAGCAAAGCGCCGAGGTAGCCGGACGCTTCGTGCTCAAGCGAGGCCCTATCGAGCCCCCCTCGCATTCAACGCGTAAATCGTTTCGCAGTTTCACGACAGCCAACCGCGGATTCTCCGCGCGTGTGCGTTCTCCTGTGCCAGGTCAATGGTCGCGTTGACGCAATTGCGTTCACTGGGCGGCCGCGGCGGCGGGCGGCGGAGGCTCTGGAATGGGCTTTCCGGCTGTCCGTGTCGTCGCTCAGACGAGGAGAAACAGGCATGGCTTACGCAACGACCAACCCCTACACCGGCGAAACACTGGCCACCTTTCCCGACGCGACGGATGCCGAAGTCGGCGCCGCGCTGGACGTCGCCCAGGCGACTTTTCTGAACTGGCGCGAGCAGCCCATCGCGGCCCGCCTGGCGGTGCTGCAGAAGGCCGCCGACCTGCTGCGCGCGGATGCCCAGGGCTATGCGCGGTTGCTGACCCTGGAAATGGGCAAGCTGTTCAGCGAGGCACAGGCCGAGGTGGAGCTGTCGGCGGCGATTTTCGAGTACTACGTGGAGAACGCCGAGGCGCTGCTGGCTCCCGAGGCGCTGCCCTCGAAGGACCCGGCGGTGCTCGAGGCGCAGCTCGTGCACGAGCCGCTGGGGATCATCCTGGCCATCGAGCCGTGGAACTTCCCCTACTACCAGATCGCCCGGATCATCGCCCCGCAGCTGGCGGTGGGTAACGTGGTGGTACTCAAGCATGCCTCCAACGTACCGCAATGCGCCGCGCTGTTCGAGTGGCTGATGCGCGAGGCCGGGCTGCCCGAAGGCGGTTTCACCAACCTGTATGCGACTCGTGGGCAGATCGAAGCCATCCTCAACGACCCGCGCGTACACGGCGTGGCGCTGACCGGTTCGGAAGCGGCCGGGGCATTGGTGGCGGCGCAGGCCGGCAAGGCGCTGAAGAAGTCGACCATGGAGCTGGGCGGCGCCGACGCCTTCATCGTGCTCGACGATGCCGACCTCGACAAAGCAGTGAAGTGGGCGGTGTTCGGTCGCCACTGGAACGCCGGCCAGGTGTGCTGCTCTTCCAAGCGCATCATCCTGCTGGAGTCGATCTACGACGCCTTCCTCGACAAGTACCACGCCGGCGTGGCCGCGCTGAAGGCGGGCGATCCGATGGACGCGCAGACCAGTCTCGCGCCGCTGTCCTCCCAGGGCGCCGCGGATGACGTGCGCCGGCAGGTGGAGCGGGCCGTCGCGCATGGCGCCACCGCCAGCGTGATCGGCGCCGAGGTCCCGGCGCAGGGCGCCTTCGTGCGGCCGGTCATGCTCACCGGCCTGACCCCGGAAAACCCGGCCTACTACGAGGAGTTCTTCGGCCCGGTTTCGCTGATCTTCAAGGCCCGCGACGAAGCCGAGGCGATCGCCATCGCCAACGACTCGCCCTTCGGCCTGGGGGGTTCGGTGTTCACCCGCGACATCCAGCGCGGCAAGGCGGTGGCACGGCAGATCTCCACCGGCATGGTCTACATCAACCATCCGACCGCAGTGAAGGCGGACCTGCCGTTCGGCGGCGTGCGCCGTTCCGGCTACGGCCGCGAACTGATCGGCCTGGGCCTCAAGGAGTTCGTCAACCACAAGCTGATCGGGGTGACGAATATCGACGGCGGGTTCTGAGCCTTCGGCGCGGAACGCCACGCATCCGAGCCGGTGGAAAACGCTTCGCGGTTTTCCACCCTACGCTCACGCGGAAACTGAAGTAGCCATCAGATCGATCGATACGCCGTTGCCCCGGCGTATCGATCCCCTCTTCCTTTAGCGCACCGCTTCGAACAGCCCCGTGGCGCCCATTCCGCCGCCTACGCACATGGTGACGATGCCGTAGCGCAGCGAGCGGCGTTGCAGTTCGCGGATCAGGTGGCCGACCTGGCGCGAGCCGGTCATGCCGAAGGGGTGGCCGATGGAGATCGAGCCGCCGTTGACGTTGTACTTCTCGTTGTCGATGCCCAGCCGGTCGCGGGCGTATAGGCATTGCGAGGCGAAGGCTTCGTTGAGTTCCCAGAGGTCGATGTCGTCGATCGACAGGCCGCGCGCTTTGAGCAGCTTGGGCACCGAGAACACCGGGCCGATACCCATTTCGTCCGGCTCGCAGCCGGCGACGGTGAAGCCGCGGAAGAACGCCTTCGGCTTGAGGCCCAGCTCCAGCGCCTTGTCCAGGCTCATCACCAGGGTCATGGAGGCGCCGTCGGAAAGCTGCGAGGCGTTACCGGCGGTGACCGAGCCGTCCTCGGCGAACACCGGCTTGAGCGCGGCGAGGCTTTCGTAGGTGGTATCCGGGCGGTTGCAGTCGTCGCGATCGACCACGCCGTCGACGATCTTCTTCTCGCCGCTGGCCTTGTCCTCGACCTGGTAGCGCACGTTCATCGGCACGATCTCGTCGTCGAACAGCCCTTCCGCCTGCGCCCGCGCGGTGCGCTGCTGGCTCTGCAGGGCGTAGCGGTCCTGCGCCTCGCGGCTGACGCCATAGCGGCGCGCGACGATCTCGGCGGTCTGCCCCATCGGGTAGTAGATGCCGGGCAGGTTCTCCTGGATCAGCGGGTTGTACAGGTGATCGGTGTTGACGCTCTTCAGCGTCAGGCTGATCGATTCGACACCACCGGCGACGATGGCGTCGCTGCAGCCGGAGGCGATCTGGTTGGCGGCGATGGCGATAGCCTGCAGGCCCGAGGAGCAGTAGCGGTTGAGGGTCATGCCGGCGACGTCCTTGCCGAGCTTCGACAGCACGGCGACGTTGCGCCCGATGTTGTAGCCCTGCGCGCCTTCGTTGGAGCCGGCGCCGACCACGCAGTCGTCGATCAGCGCCGGGTCGATGCCGGTGCGCGCCAGCAGCGCATTCACGCAATGCGCCGCCATGTCGTCGGGACGGGTCTGGTTGAATTTGCCGCGAAAGGACTTGGCCAGGCCAGTCCGCAGGCTATCGACGATGACTACTTCACGCATGGCACACCTCGGATTCTTGTTCGATGAGGTGGCCGAGAATAGGACCGCCGCCGGGCCGCGGCGACGATCATTCATCCGGCGTATGCGCCGGCATCCCCCGGGTTTCGACGCGTCAATCCTTGTCGAGCACCGCGGCCAGGGCGTCGTTGAGGGTGCGCAGCACCTTGATCCGGGCGAAGCGCTTGTCGTTGGCCTCCACCAGCGTCCAGGGCGCCAGCTGGGTGCTGGTGCGGTCGACCATGTCGCCCACGGCGTCGCTGTACTGCGCCCACTTCTCGCGGTTGCGCCAGTCCTCCGGGCCGATCTTGAAGCGCTTGTGCGGGGTGTTCTCGCGCTCCTCGAAACGCGCCAGCTGGGTGTCCTTGTCGATGGCCAGCCAGAACTTCACCAGCACCACGCCGTTGCGCACCAGGGTTTCCTCGAAATCGTTGATCTCGCCGTAGGCGCGCAGCCAGTCGGCCGGGCTGCACAGGCCCTCGATGCGCTCCACCAGCACGCGGCCGTACCAGGAGCGGTCGAAGATGGTGAACTTGCCGCGCGGCGGGATGTGCCGCCAGAAGCGCCACAGGTAGGGCTGCGCGCGTTCCTCGTCGGTGGGCGCGGCAATCGGCACGATGTGGTACTGGCGCGGGTCCAGCGCGGCGGCGACACGGCGGATCGCACTGCCCTTGCCGGCCGCGTCGTTGCCCTCGAAGGCGGCGATCAGCGCGTGCTTGCGCATCCGTTTGTGGCGCATCAGCCCGGCCAGGCGCGCCTGTTCCAGGGTCAGCTGGCGCTGGTAATGCTCTTTCTCCAGCACCTGGCGCATGTCCAGGCTGGCCAGCAGCTGATGCTCTTCGAGGTTGGCACCGATGGTCGCCGCGTGCGGCTGCACGGGCGTCGCGGCGGGTGTGCGCAGCGCCGCCTGCAAGCCTTCCAGCAGCAGCCGGCCAACGGTCAGCGCGCGGTAGTTCTGGTCGTTGCCCTCGATGATGTACCAGGGCGCGTAGTCGCGACTGGTCTGGCGCAACATGTGCTCGCCGTGGCGGACGAACTTGTCGTAGGTCTTCGACTGCTGCCAGTCCAGCGGGGTGATCCGCCAGCTGCGCAGCGGGTCTTCGGCAAGCACCTTGAGGCGGGTCTTCATCTGCTTCTTGGACAGGTGGAACCAGAACTTGAAGATCAGCGCGCCCTCGTCGCAAAGCATCCGCTCGAAGCGCTGCGCGGAGTCGATGGCGTGCTCCAGGCCGGCGTCCTTGGTCTCGCCGGCGACCCGCGCCTGCAGCATCTGGCTGTACCAGTTGCCGAAGAACACGCCGATCCGTCCCTTCGGCGGCAGCCGCCGCCAGTAGCGCCACTCCGGCGGCCGGGCGAGTTCCTCGTCGGTCTGCACGTCGAAGGTTTCCACCTGGATCAGCCGCGGGTCCATCCATTCGTTGAGCAGCTTGACCGTCTCGCCCTTGCCCGCCCCTTCGATGCCGTTGATCAGCACGATCACCGGGAAACGCGCTTGCTCCTTGAGTGCGTACTGCGCATCCAGCAGCCCTTCGAGCAGCGCAGGCAGCGCCTCCTCGTATTCCTTGCGGCCGATGCTGTGGCCGATTTCCGCCGATTCGAACATCTGTGTCTCCTCTGTCCCGACCCAGCCTAACGGATTTCCCGCTGCGTCGATAAGCCGTCCGCGGCGCGGCGCGACGTAGCGGCTACAATGCGCGCCCCGCTGCCAGGTAAACGCATGAACGACACTTCCCACGCCCAGCTCGACTGGGACGACCAGGGCCAGCCGCTGTCCCGCGAATTCGGCGATGTCTACTTCTCCCGCGCCAGCGGCCTGGAAGAAACCCGCCACGTGTTCCTCGCCCACAACGCGCTGGCCGAACGCTTCGCCGCGCTGCCGGCGGGCGGCCGCCTGTGCATCGGCGAGACCGGCTTCGGCACCGGGCTGAATTTCCTCTGTGCCTGGCAGTTGTTCGATCGATGCGCGAACGCCGAGGCGCGCCTGCATTTCGTCAGCGTCGAGCGCTACCCGCTCGCGCATGAGGACCTCGCCCGCGCGCTGGCCCTGTGGCCGGAGCTGGCGCCCTGGGCCGAGCCGTTGCTGGCGCAGTACGTCGGCATTCATCCGGGCTTCCAACGCCTGAGCTTCGCCGGCGGCCGCGTGGTGCTGACGCTGCTGATCGGTGACGTGCTGGATTGCCTGCCGCAACTGGACGCACGCATCGACGCCTGGTTTCTGGACGGCTTCTCACCGGCGAAGAACCCGCAGATGTGGACCGCCGAACTCTTCGCCCAGCTCGCCCGCCTCTCCGCCGCCGGCGCGACCCTGGCGACCTTCACCTGCGCCGGTTTCGTCCGCCGCGGGTTGAAGGAGGCCGGCTTCGCCATGGCCAAGGTCAAGGGCTTCGGCCACAAGCGCGAAATGCTCGCCGGGCGCTACGACGGCCAGCCGCAGGACAGCGCCAGGCCCTGGTTCGCCCGCCCGCGCTGGCGCCCGCAGACCCGCGAGGCGCTGGTGATCGGCGCCGGCCTCGCCGGTTGTGCCAGCGCCGCCAGCCTCGCCGCGCGCGGCTGGCGGGTGACGCTGATCGAGCGGCATGCCGAGGTCGCCCAGGAAGGGTCGGGCAACCCGCAGGGCGTGCTCTACCTCAAGCTCTCCGCCCACGGCACCGCCCTCTCGCAACTGGTGGTGAGCAGCTTCGGTCACACCCGCCGCCTGCTGGAGCGGGTCGAGCGCGGTCGCTACTGGGAGCCGTGCGGTGTGCTGCAGATCGCCTTCGACGCCGCCGAAGCCACGCGCCAGCAGCGCCTCGCCGAGGCGTTCCCGCACAGCCTGCTGCGCCTGCTGCCGCGCGAGGAAGCCGAAGCGCTGGCCGGCGTCGGCCTGCCCGCCGGCGGGCTGTTCTTTCCCGAGGCCGGCTGGGCGCACCCGCCGGCGCTGTGTCGCGCGCTGATCGATCATCCGAACATCCGTCTGCTCAGCCATAGCGAAGCGCTGCGCCTGGAACGCGAAAGCGGCCGCTGGCAGGTCTTCGCCGAGAACGGCCTGCTGGAGGAAGCGGAGGTGGTCGTGCTGGCCGGCGCCGCGGACATCCAGCGTTTCCCGGTCGCCGCCGAGCTGCCGCTCAAGCGCATCCGCGGTCAGATCAGCCAGATTCCCGCCACCGCGCCGAGCCAGGCGCTGCGCACGGTGCTCTGCGCCGAGGGCTACATCGCCCCGGCGCGCGGAGAGGAACACACGCTGGGCGCGAGCTTCGGCTTCGACGACCCGGACCTGACACCGACCGCGGCCGACCACGCCGGCAATCTGCGCATGCTCGAAGAGATTTCGCCGGACCTGGCCGCGCGCCTGAACGCTTCGGCGCTCGACCCGCACCGGTTGCAGGGCCGCGCCGCGTTCCGCTGCACCAGTCCGGACTACCTGCCGATGGTCGGTCCGCTGGCGGATGCGCCGGCCTTCGCCGAGGCCTACGCGGTGCTCGCCAAGGACGCCCGCCAGGTGCCGGACACGCCCTGCCCCTGGCTCGACGGCCTCTACATCAACGCCGCCCACGGCTCGCGCGGCGTGCTCACCGCGCCGCTCTCCGGCGAACTGCTCGCCGCCTGGCTGGACGACGAACCGCTGCCGCTACCGCGCGCGGTGGCCGAAGCCTGCCATCCGAACCGGTTCATGTTGAGGAAGCGGGTGCGCGGCAAAGGGTGAGCACCCGAGGGCGGCCAGGCGATGGGTATCGCGGGCTCAACCCATACTAAGAAGCTGCGCCGGGGTTCCCTCGCGCCATCGCCGCTTGGCCTACTGAAGAGATGAGCGTGGTGACTGGTGGGTCGATACGGCAAGAGCGAACGGCGATCTTTCAGAGCGCGATGTGCTCAACCCATCCCACGAACCGCCAGCGCCCCGCGCCTATCAACCCACGCCGTTCGCCTGCTCAGGCATTTCGAACAGCTCCGCCGCCCGCAGCAAGCCGGCCAGCAGCGCATGGCGTTCCCATTCGGGGAGGCTGGCGAAGCGTTGCAGGACGTGGTCGGGGAGCAGCGGCGGGGCTTCGCCGAGGGCTTCGCGGCCGGCGTCACCGAGGACCAGCCACTGCTTGCGGCGGTCCTGCTCGTCGCGGCGTCGGGAGAGCATGCCGCGGCCTTCGAGGCGCTCCAGCACGCCGGACAGCGAGGCCGGCGAGAGGCTGACGAAGCGCGCCAGCTGGCTCGCCGTGAGTTCCTTCTCCACAGCCAGCACCTGCAGGATCAACAACTGGAGAGGAGTCAGTCCGCCGTAGCGCGAGAGCCGCTTGGCGTGCACTTCGGCCGACTGCTGCAGCCGCCGCAGGGCCTGAAAAACGGACAGCGCGTAGGTATCGCTGAGGTTCTTATTAGTTTCGGTCATAACTTTCCTGGCCGTCTTCTTCCGAGAACACCTATCGATGAATGCATAGAACTACTTTGACCTGAAATCGGTCACTAGTTCTGATTCGCGATATCACCGCCGCGAAAAAAACACACCCACACCCCAACGGAGAACCGGTAAGGATCATGTGCGGAATAGCAGGAGAGCTGCGCTTCGATAAGCGCCCGAGCGACTTGGCAGCCGTCGAGCGCATCACCCAACACCTCGCCGATCGCGGCCCCGACGCCTGTGGCTTCCACAGCGAAGGCCCGCTGGGCCTCGGCCACCGGCGGCTGAAGATCATGGATCTGGAAGCCGCCTCGGGACAGCCGATGGTCGACCCGTCGCTGGGCCTGTCGATGGTCTTCAACGGCGCCATCTACAACTACCCTGAGCTGCGCGCCGAATTGCAGGCGCTGGGTTACACGTTCTTCTCCGAAGGCGATACCGAGGTGCTGCTCAAGGGTTATCACGCCTGGGGAGAGGCGCTGCTGCCGAAGCTCAACGGCATGTTCGCCTTCGCCATCTGGGAGCGCGACTCCGGCCGGCTGTTCCTCGCCCGCGACCGTCTCGGCGTCAAGCCGCTGTACCTTTCGCGTACCGGCGAACGCCTGCGTTTCGCCTCGACCCTGCCGGCGCTGCTGCAGGGCGGCGACATCGCCAAGCTCATCAACCCCATCGCGCTCAACCACTACATGAGCTTCCACGCCGTGGTGCCGGCGCCGCATACGTTGATCGCCGGTATCGAGAAGCTGCCGCCGGCCACCTGGCTGCGCGTCGAACCCGATGGCCGCAGCGAGCGGAAAACCTGGTGGACGCTGGAGTACGGGCAGACCGCCGAGGAAGCCGCGCTGAGCTTCGACGACTGGCAGACGCGCACGCTGGATACCCTGCGCGAGGCGGTGGCGATTCGTCAGCGCGCCGCGGTGGACGTTGGTGTGCTGCTCTCCGGCGGCGTCGATTCGAGCCTGCTGGTGGGCCTGCTGCGCGAAGCCGGCGCGGCGGACAACCTGCTGACCTTCTCCATCGGCTTCGAGGATGCCGGCGGCGAGCGCGGCGACGAGTTCCACTATTCCGACCTGATTGCCAAGCACTACGGCACACGCCACAACCAGTTGCGCATCGACGAGAAGGAAATCATCGAGCAACTGCCGGCCGCCTTCGCCGCGATGAGCGAGCCGATGGTCAGCCACGACTGCATCGCGTTCTATCTGCTCTCCCGCGAGGTCGCCAAGCACTGCAAGGTGGTGCAGAGCGGCCAGGGTGCGGACGAGCTGTTCGCCGGCTACCACTGGTATCCGCAGGTTGATGGCGCCGCTGACCCGGTGGCCGCGTATCTGCAGGCGTTCCGCGATCGCGACTTCGCCGAGTACGCCGATACCGTGCAGGCCAAATGGGTCGGCGGCGACCATTCCGGCGATTTCGTGCGCCAGCAGTTCGCCCAGCCCGGCGCCAGCGCGGCGGTGGACAAGGCGCTGCGCCTGGACAGCACGGTGATGCTGGTGGACGACCCGGTGAAGCGCGTCGACAACATGACCATGGCCTGGGGCCTCGAGGCGCGCACGCCCTTCCTCGACTACCGGGTGGCGGAGCTGTCGGCGCGCATCCCGGGGAAATTCAAGCTGCCCGACGGCGGCAAGCACGTGCTCAAGGAAGCCGCGCGTCGGGTGATTCCCGCCGAGGTGATCGACCGGCCCAAGGGCTATTTCCCGGTGCCGGGACTCAAGCACCTGCAGGGCGCGACGCTCGGCTGGGTCCGTGACCTGCTGCTCGACCCGAGCCAGGACCGCGGCCTGTTCAACCCCCAGATGATCGACCGCCTGCTCAGCGACCCGCAGGGCCAGCTCACCCCGCTGCGCGGTTCGAAACTTTGGCAACTGGCGGCACTCAACCTTTGGTTGACCCAGCAAGGCCTGTAGCACCGCCGGCATTCGGCCCGCGGCCCGGATGAGCGTGTCCCCGCGAGACCGGCGGCGCGCCATCGCCCGCAAACGATTTCCCCGCGGCGCGCCCGCGCGCCGCGGTTTTCAGGAGGCTTCATGCAAAAGTCACAAGCCTACGGCCAGCGCCTTGTGCGCGGTCAGGCACCGTCCTACGAGCGCCTGCAGGCGCAGCGCGCGGAGGACGGCATCGACGGACCCGGAGGCCCGGTGGCCCTGCAGTGCGGCTGGGGCCGGCTGCTGATCGGCCATACCTATCCCGACCCGGCGCGGCTGGCGCGCGACCTGCTCGCCGAGAAGACCGGCGAGCGCGATATCGCCCTCTACGTCGCCGCCCCGCAACAGGTGCTGGCGCAGGCACCGCAGCAACTGTTCCTCGACCCCTCCGACACGCTGCGCATCTGGTTTTCCGACTACCGTCCGGCACGCCGGCCTTTTCGCGGCTTCCACCTGCGTCGCGCCCAGAGCGCCAGCGACTGGGCCTCGGTCAATCGCCTCTACCAGAGCCGCGGCATGCTCCAGGTCGACCCGCAGAAGATCACCCCGCGCGAGGAAGGCGGCCCGGTGTACTGGCTCGCCGAGGACAGCGATACCGGCACGGCACTGGGCACGGTGATGGGCCTGAACCACCAGGAAGCCTTCGCCGATCCGGAAAACGGCTCCAGCCTGTGGTGCCTGGCGGTCGATCCGCAGTGCAGCCGGCCGGGCGTCGGCGAGGCGCTAGTGCGTCACCTGATCGAGCATTACCTGTCGCGCGGGCTGGCCTACCTCGACCTCTCGGTGCTGCACGACAACCGTCAGGCCAAGGCGCTCTACGCCAAGCTGGGCTTCCGCACGCTGTCGACCTTCGCCGTGAAGTGCCGCAACGGCATCAACCAGACGCTGTTCCTCGGCCCCGGGCCGGACGTGGAATTCAACCCCTACGCGCGGATCATCGTCGACGAAGCGCTGCGCCGCGGCATCGAAGTGCAGGTCGACGATGCGCCCGCCGGGCTCTTCACCCTGGTCCACGGCGGCCGCAGGGTGCGCTGCCGCGAGTCGCTCTCCGACCTCACCAGCGCGGTGAGCATGACGCTTTGCCAGGACAAGCGCCTGACCAATAGCTACCTGCGCCGCGCCGGCCTGTCGCTGCCGACGCAGCAACTCGCCGGCAGCGACGAAGACAACGTCGCCTTCCTCGAAGCCCACGGCAGCGTGGTGGTGAAGCCGGTGGACGGCGAACAGGGCCAGGGCGTCGCAGTCGATCTGCGTACCGTCAAGGAGTTGCAAGCCGCCATCGAGGCCGCGCGCCAGTTCGACAGCCGCGTGCTGCTGGAGAGTTTCCACGAAGGCCATGACCTGCGCATCCTGGTGATCGGTTTCGAGGTGGTCGCCGCCGCCATCCGCCGCCCGGCCACGGTGATCGGCGACGGTCGCAGCAGCATCCGCAAGCTGATCGAGAGCCAGAGCCGCCGGCGCCAGGCCGCCACCCACGGCGAGAGTAAGATTCCGCTGGACGACGAAACCGAGCGCACGCTGCGTGCGGCCGGCCATGACTACGACACGGTGCTGGGCGAAGGCATGCAGCTGGCGGTAAGGCGCACTGCCAACCTGCATACCGGCGGCATCCTCGAGGATGTCACCGCGCAACTGCACCCGACCCTGGTCGACGCCGCCGTGCGCGCGGCCCGTGCGCTGGACATCCCGATGGTGGGTCTCGACCTGATGGTCAAGGCCGCCGACCAGCCGGAGTACGTGTTCATCGAGGCCAACGAACGCGCGGGCCTGGCCAACCATGAGCCGCAGCCCACTGCCGAACGCTTCATCGACCTGCTGTTTCCGTTGAGCAAGATCTAGCGTCCCGTCTGGCGAGGGATTGCCAGGCCAGCCGCGACAGCCACTCACCTCGGATTCGATTCGGCTGAATGATTCCGCACCTTCCGGGTCGGAATAGCTGTAGGCCGCACCCTGCCAAACCGGCCCGTGCGTCCTCGCCGCCCAGCCGTAAGGGAGAACACCATGACCGCAAGACTGCCCGAACCGGACATGCAGTACATGCAGAAGGTCCTGCTGGAAATGCTCGCCATTCCCAGCCCCACCGGGTTCACCGACACCATCGTCCGCTACGTCGCCGAGCGCCTCAACGAGCTCGGCATTCCCTACGAGCTGACCCGCCGTGGCACCATCCGCGCGACGCTCAAGGGGCGCCGCTACAGCCCGGACCGGGCCATCTCCGCGCACCTCGACACCATCGGCGCCAGCGTGCGGGAGATCCACGCCAACGGTCGCCTGGCGCTCGCCGCGGTGGGCTGCTGGTCGAGCCGCTTCGCCGAGGGCAGCCGGGTCAGCGTGTTCACCGACCGCGGCGTGCTGCGCGGCAGCGTGCTGCCGCTGATGGCCTCGGGCCATGCCTTCAACACCGCCGTCGACCAGTTGCCGGTCAGTTGGGAGCACGTCGAGTTGCGCCTCGACGCGCTGACCGACTCCCTGGAGGAAACCCGCGCGCTGGGCGTCTCCATCGGCGATTTCGTCGCCTTCGACCCCTTGCCGGAGTTCACCGAGAGCGGCCATATCAGCGCCCGCCACCTGGACGACAAGGCAGGCGTGGCGGTGCTCCTCGCGTCGCTCAAGGCCATCGTCGACAGCGGCCTGGAGCCGCCGATCGACTGCCATCCTCTGTTCACCATCACCGAGGAAACCGGCTCCGGCGCCGCCGCCGCGCTGAACTTCGACGTCAGCGAATTCGTTGGCATCGACATCGCCCCGGTCGCCCCCGGCCAGCAATCCACCGAGCACTCGGTAACCGTGGCCATGCAGGATTCCGGCGGGCCCTACGACTATCACCTGTCGCGGCACCTGCTGCGGCTGGCCGACCGTCACGAGATTCCGGTGCGGCGCGACCTGTTCCGCTACTACCACAGCGATGCGCAGTCGGCGATCACCGCCGGCCACGACATCCGCACCGCCCTGCTCGCCTTCGGCTGCGACGCCACCCACGGCTACGAGCGCACGCATACCGACAGCCTGCTGGCCCTGGGCCGGCTGATCTGCGCCTACCTGCTCAGCCCGCCGGTGTTCGCCAGCGACGCGCACCCGGAAAAGGCCTCGCTGGAGCGCTTCAGCCATCAGATCGGCGAAGATGTGCAGCTGCAACCGGAAACCCGCGTGCCGGCAGTGGAGGATGTGGTCGGCGACAAGCCGTAGCCTCCCAGGCGTTCGCAGGGTGGGCTTCAGCCCACCCCTGCCAGACGCAGCGCCGTATCGCTTGGGCTGAAGCCCACCCTGCCGGGCGAGGACGGCCGAACTTATCTAGAATAAGCCCATCTGCCCATCCACCAGCGCGGCGAAGCCGTCGTCCACGAACGGCAGGATGGCGTCCGCCACCGGTTGCAGCTGGCGCGTCACGTAGTGGTCGTAGTCGATCGGCGAGCGGCGCGCTTCGAGCGGCTCCGGCCCGGCGAGGGTGATCACGTAGCTGATCCAGCCGCCACGCTGGTATTGCCGCGGGCGGCCGTGCTGGTCGTTGTGCTCGTCGGCCAGACGCGCCGCGCGCACCTGCGGCGGGACATTGCGCTGGTAGTCGTCGAGCCGCCGACGCAGGCGCTTGCGATAGACCAGCAGCTCGTCCAGCTCGCCGGCGAGGGTGCGGCGCACGTAGTCGCGCACATAATCCTGGTAAGGCTGGCGGTTGAAGATGCGCAGGTAGAGTTCCTGCTGGAAGCGCTGGGCCAGCGGCGACCAGTCGGTGCGCACGGTCTCCAGGCCCTTGTAGACCATCTCCTCGCTGCCGTCGGCGCGCCGCACCAGGCCGGCGTAGCGCTTCTTGCTGCCCTCCTCCGCGCCGCGGATGGTCGGCATCAGGAAGCGTCGGAAGTGCGTCTCGAACTGCAGCTCCAGCACGCTTTCCAGACCGTACTCGTCGCGCAGGTGCGCCCGCCACCATTCATTGACGCGCGCCACCAGCGCCCGGCCGATGCGTGCCGCCTCTTCCTCGGCATGCTCGCCGCCGAGCCAGACGAAGGTGGAGTCGGTATCGCCGTAGATCACCAGGTGGCCCTCGGCCTCGATCAGCGCGCGGGTGCGGCGCATGATCTCGTGCCCGCGCAGGGTGATCGAGGAAGCCAGGCGCGGATCGAAGAAGCGGCAACCGCTGGAGCCGAGCACGCCGTAGAAGGCGTTCATGATGATCTTCAGCGCCTGCGACAAGGGTTTGTTGCCGTCGCGCTTGGCCGCCTCGCGCCCTTCGGCGACGCGCGCGACGATGGCCGGCAGGCAGTGCCGGGTGCGCGAGAAGCGCGCGCCGCGGAAGCCCGGCACCGAGTCGGCATCGTTCTGATGGCGCAGGCCATCCACCAACCCGACCGGATCGATCAGGAAGCTGCGGATGATCGACGGGTAGAGGCTCTTGTAGTCCAGCACCAGCACCGACTCGTAGAGCCCCGGACGCGAGTCCATGACGAAGCCGCCGGGGCTCGCCTCCGGCGGGCGCTCGCCGAGGTTAGGTGCGACGAAGCCCTGACGGTGCATGGCCGGCAGGTACAGGTGACCGAATGCAGCCACCGAGCCGCCGCTGCGGTCCGCCGGCAGGCCGGTGACGCTGGCGCGTTCGAGGAGGAAGGTGAGCAGTTCGGTCCTTGCGAAGATCCGCGTGACCAGCTCGCAATCCTTGAGGTTGTAGTGCGCCAGCGCCGGTTTGTCCTCGGCGAACATCCGGTTGATCTCGTCCATGCGCTGGTACGGCGTGCTGATCGCCTTGCCCTCGCCGAGCAGCGTCTGCGCGACGTTCTCCAGGCTGAACGAGGGGAAGCTCCAGGTCGCCGAGCGCAACGCCTCGATGCCGTCGATGATCAGCCGGCCGGCGGCGGCCGCGAAGAAGTGCTGCTTGCTGCCGTGCTCGCGCCACTCCATCGGCTGGCCGCCGCGCCCCAGCAGCAGCGGTACCTTGAGCCGCTGCGAGTGCTCGTGCAGCACGCGCAGGTCGAACTGCACCAGGTTCCAGCCGATGATCGCGTCCGGGTCGTGCCGCGCCATCCAGCCGTTGAGGCGCTCCAGCAACTGCGCGCGGCTGTCGCAATACTCCAGCGGGAAGTCCAGCCCGGCAGAATCGCCGTTGGCCGGCCCGAGCATGTACACCTGGCGCTGGCCGCAGCCTTCCAGAGCGATGGAATAGAGTTCGCCGCGCTCGGTGGTCTCGATGTCCAGCGACACCAGGCGTAGCCGCGGGCGATAGCCCGGCGCCGGTTTCAGCACGGCGTCGAGCAGCACCCCGTCGGCGTCGGGCGTGCCGGCGAACTGCACGGGCGCGGTGATGAAGCGCTCCATCAGGTAGCGCTCCGATGGCCGGATGTCGGCTTCGTAGACGTCCAGGCCGGCGCCGCGCAGGCGCTTCTCCAGCTGGATCAGGTGGCGATGCTGGCGGCAGTAGAGGCCGAGCACCGGGCGATGCTGGAAGTCGCAGAGTTCCAGCGCACGCAATTCGACGTCGCGCTCACCTTGCAGCAGCAGTTCCACCCGCGCGCGCTGTTCGGCGGGCACGAAGGCCACCGAGGTCTGCAGCGGCAGACGCAGGCGCCGCGGGCCGTGGTCGGTCGCCAACCAGAACTCCACCTGGGTGCCTGCGGGCGTGTCCTGCCAGTGCCGGGTCAGAACGAAGCCCTGCTGTAAATCCACCGTCGCATCCCGTGAAAACGCCATCGCGCCATTCTACCGGGCAACGCCGGGCGGCGCGCCGCAGAACCAAGCGCGCCGTCGGCTGCCTAAGCGCCAGGCGCTGGCGCCGACATGACAAGAGGTTCGCACCCGTGAGCATCGAGCGTTACACCGGCCTGGCCCAGGCGCTGCACTGGCTGACCGCCGCGGCACTCTGCTTCGTGCTGCCCTTCGTCTGGGTCGCCGAGAACTTCCCTCCGGGGCCGATCCGCACGTTCTGGTACATGGCCCACGAATCCATGGGCCTCTCGGTGTTCCTGCTGATCCTGCTGCGCCTGACCTGGCGCTGGCGCCACCGAGCGCCGGCCTACCCCGCCGGCACGCGGCGTCTGATGCGGCTGATCGCGGGGCTCAATCACGGGCTACTCTACGCCGTGCTGTTGGCGATGCCGGTCACCGGCTACCTGATGGCCGGCAACGGCCAGGACGTGCCCTTCTTCCGGGTGATCTCGCTGCCCGGCTTCGAGAAGAACGAAGCGCTGGGGCAACTGGCCAATACCCTGCACGTGTGGGGGCAGTTCGCCGTGTACGGGCTGATCATCCTGCACGTGGCCGCCACCGTCTGGCACGTCGCCGTTCGCCGCGATGGCCTGCTGGAGCGAATGCTGCCGGAGCAGCGCCACTAGTCGGCACGCCGCGTCCGGCGCCCCTTGAACCCCCTGCAGCATCCGGGCACAGTGCCGCCACGGAGCTTTAATCTTTGAGGTCACGATGCCTCGCATCTGCTTGTTGCTGTTGGTGTTTCTGTTTGCCAGAGGGGTTTGCGCGATGCCGGTGGCGCCTCTGGATCAGGACGAACAGCGCCTGTCCCTGGGCCCCTACGTGGGCATTCTGGAAGACCCCGAAGGCCTGCTCGATATCGAACAGGTGCGGCGGATCGAAGACCGCCTGTTCCGGCCCGCTCCCGGCGTTTATCCCAACATGGGCAAGAGCCGTTCGACCTGGTGGCTGAAGGTGGACCTGCGCAACAGCCGGCCGCACGCGCTGGACGGCTTCATCGAGGTCAACTACCCGCTCCTCGACGACATCCAGCTGTACCTGATCGCGCCGGACGGGACACTGACCCGGCAGGCCGGCGGCGACACGCATCCGTTCGGCGAGCGCCCGGTGCCGGTGCGCAACTTCTGGTTTCCCACCCGTATACCGCCCGGTGACAGCGTGCTGCTGGTGCGCGTGCAAACTACCAGCACGGCGTTCGTGCCGCTGTTCTTCAGCACCCACGCCGCCAGCGCATCGGAGCAGGAAGTCGCCATGGGCTTCAACGGCGCCTTCTACGGCGTGCTGTTCGCGATGTTCTGCTACAACCTGTTCCTCTACCTGTCGCTGCGCGAGCCGGCGTACTTCTGGTACCTGATGTACAACGTCAACATCGGCCTGTTCGCCGCCAGCTTCGACGGCCTGACGTTCCAGATGCTGCCGGACTGGCTCGAGCTGGAGGCGCTGGGCATCTACGCCCTGATGTACAGCCACTGCCTGTTCGCCCTGCAGTTCAGCCGGCACTTCCTGCACACCCGGCAGCACTTCCCGAACATGGACCGCGCGCTCCAGCTGCTCATGCTGGGCACCGTGGTATGCCTGTGCTCGGAGCCGCTGATCGGGATGATGGCCTGGACCATCCTCGCCAGCCTGACGGTACTGACGGTGTCCTTCTTTTCGCTGCTGGCCGGCATCTACGTCTGGAATGCCGGGCTGCGCTATGGCTCCTACTACATGCTGGCCTGGGGCGTCCTGCTGCTGACCTTCATCCAGGCCACCACGGGTTCGCTTGGGCTGGAGGTGTTCGGCATCTACGGCGCCACCGCCGTGAAGATCGGCGTCACCGTCGAGCTCATCACACTGTCCATCGGCCTCGCCGATCGCATCAACCTGCTCAAGGAGGAAGGCTTCATCTCCCGCCAGACCGCCGAGCAGGCGGTGATCGAGAACAAGGCCAAGAGCCGTTTCCTCGCCACCATGAGCCACGAGATCCGCACCCCGCTGAACGGCGTGCTGGGCATGCTGCAACTGCTCAAGGAAACCAGCCTGGACCGCAGCCAGCGCTTCTACGTGGAAACCATCGCCAGTTCCGGCACGGCGCTGATGGCGGTGATCAACGACATCCTCGATTACGCGCGCATCGAATCCGGCAAGCTGACCCTGGAGAACATTTCCTTCGACCTCGAGGAACTGGTCTCCGACACCCTGAGCCTGTTCACCGCCCAGGCCATGGAAAAGCGCCTGCGCCTGCACGTGAGCCTGGAGGGCGGCGTGCCGCAGCGGATCAAGGGCGACCCGACGCGCCTCAAGCAGGTGCTGATGAACCTGCTGGGCAACGCGATCAAGTTCACCGCCGAAGGCCACGTCGCGCTCGGCGTGACCCGGCGCACCGATGCGCGCGGCCAGGAGCAGCTGGTATTCAGCGTCAGCGACAGCGGCATCGGCATGCGCCGCGAAGTGCTCAACACACTGTTCCAGTCCTTCGCCCAGGGCGACTCCAGCACCACCCGCCGCTACGGCGGCAGCGGCCTGGGCCTGGCGATCAGCAAGGAGCTGGTGGAGATGATGGGCGGTCGCATCGAGGCGCAGAGCAAGCTCGGCCAGGGCACCCGCTTCACCTTCGACATCCCGTTGCAGGCCGAGCCCGATACCGACGAGCTGCGGGACCTGCTCGAAGGCCAGCACGCGCTGCTCGCCTCGCTGGACGCCACCGCGCTGGAAACCGTCGGCCACCTGCTGCAACGCTGGGGTATCCATACCGAACACTGCCAGAGCCCGGAACACCTGCTGGAACGCCTCGAAAGCGCGCCGAGCCCGCAGTTGCTGGTGCTGATGGCGCCCTGGCCGGGCAGTGCCGAGTACTGGCTGGACAGCCTGCGCAGCGTTCTGGAGCCCGGCCAGCGGGTCCTGCTGCTGTGCCCTCCGGAGCAATGCCAGCGGGTACCGGCCAGCCAGGTGCTGAAACTCTACGCGCTGGCCCAGCCGATCTCGGTGAAGCCGCTGCGCGAGGCGCTGCTGAAGGTCTACGACCGTACCGAAGAACTGCCGCCCGAAGCAGCTCCGGCGCCACGACAGGCGCTGGGCGATGCGCCCTGCGTGCTGGTTGCCGAGGACAACGCGGTCAACCAACTGGTCGTGCAGGGGTTCCTGCGCAAGCGCGGCTACCGGATCAGGCTGGTGTCGAACGGCGTTGCCGCGGTGGAGGAATACCGCCGCTCCCCACGCGGCGTGCAGGCGATCCTGATGGACTGCGAGATGCCGGAAATGGACGGCTTCGAAGCGACCCGGCGGATTCGCCAGCTCGAACGCGAGCAGGACCTGCCGCCGGTGCCGATCATCGCGCTCACCGCGCACATTCTCGAGGAACACCGCCAGCAAGGCGCGGCGGTCGGTATGGATGACTTCCTCGGCAAGCCCCTGGACAGCCCGCTGCTCTACGCCACGCTGGAGCGCTACCTGCCACGGCCTTCGCTGGCCGTCGATGGCGCGGATGACCAGCCCAGAGCGACGCGGTAGCATGCCGGCGCCAGGAGACCACCGATGCTCATCCCCCACGACCAACTGCAAAGCGACACCCTCACCCGCCTGCTGGAAGACTTCGTCAGCCGCGAGGGCACCGACAACGGCGACGAGACGCCGCTGGAAACCCGTGTCGAACGTGCGCGCAGGGCGCTGGAGAAAGGCCGCGCGGTGATCGTCTTCGAGCCGGAAAGCCAGCAGTGCCAGTTGATGCTCAAGGAACAGGTGCCGCGCGAATGGCTCGATTGAGCCGTCGCGGCGGGTGCCGCGCCTAGCCCAGCGTACCGCCCTCGCGCTCCCAGGCGCAGCGCATGCGCAGGTCGCTGTCGTGCGGGCTGTGCAGGCCGCTTTCGGATTCCCAGCGGAAGGTGTGGGTGCCGTTAAGCTCGGTTTCCAGGTGAACCACCGCGCTGACCCAGTACAGGCGCCGCAGCAGCGCCTCGAACTGCTCGATCCAGATCGACCACTCGTACTCCACTGCCGGATAGCTGGCGCCGAAGTGGATCACCTGGGTTCGATAGAGCCCATCGCCGGCCTGCTCGCAGCAGCTGAACAGGTCGCGCCCGAGAAAGCTCCAGCCCTCGGCCGGCAAGGAGGCGAGCACCGCACGGTTGCTCGCCCGGCGTTCGGCGCACTCCTGCGAACCGACCGATGGCCAGTCGCGGATACAGCCATAGACGATGGATTCGGACTCCACGCCGTTACTCCGAAAAAACCAGGCTGCCTTCTAACACAGCGACGGCGGTCGGAGAAGCGCTCGACGGGAGTCCGGCGGCAACGCTGTGACCGTCAGCAGCCGGCTCGCCGGGCATCCGACGAAGCCGCCCGGCCGCTTTCAGCCGCGCTGGGCCTTGGCGCGCATCTTCTCCGCCATACCGGCCATTTCCGCGTAAAGGGCCTGCGGGTTCTTCTGCTTGAGCGCCCAGGCCATGCGGCCCATCTCATGCGGCAGAATCATGAATTCGCCCTTGGCGATCTCCTGGTAGATGTAATCGGCGATCTCGGCGGCACTGATCGGCGAACCCTCCAGCAACTTGCCGACCTGCGCCTTCATCGCCGGCGTCGGGCCGCGGAAGGAGTCCAGCAGGTTGGTCTGGAAGAACGACGGGCAGACCACGTGCACACCGATACCCTGCTGCTTGAGCTCGATCAGCAGGCTCTCGGACAACGCCACCACACCGGCCTTGGCGACGTTGTAGTTGCTCATGGCCGGCCCCTGCATCAGCGCCGCCATCGAGGCGATGTTGACGATCCGGCCCTGGCTGCGCTCGAGCAGCGGCAGGAACGCCTTGCAACCCTTGACCACGCCCATCAGGTTGATCGAGATCTGCCATTCCCAGTCCTCCAGCGACAACTCGCTGAAGAACCCGCCGGATGCCACACCGGCGTTGTTGACGATGATGTCGATGCCGTCCAGACGCTCTTCGCAGGCCTGGGCGAACGCCGTGAGCTGGCTGTAGTCGCGCACGTCGCAGCGCTGAGTGAAGCCATCGCCGCCGGCCTCGCGTACCAGTTTCAGGGTTTCCGCCAGGCCCGCTTCGTTGACGTCGGAAAGCGCCAGCTGGCTGCCCTCGCGCGCCCAGCGCAAAGCCATTTCGCGGCCCAGTCCGGAACCGGCGCCGGTGATCATGATGCGTGTCTGCATGGGGTTTCTGCCTTCTTGTTGTTCGTCGTGAATGGCCGCAGTGTAGCGAAGGCAAACCGCCCTCCGGCCAACCATCAGGCTGCTGAATGGGTGCTCAGACGCAGTGACGATTCAGCGTTGGCGCCGCAGCCAATGTGCGTAGACCGCCAGGTTGAGCAGCACCACCAGGGCGCCCATCCACAGCTGCGCCTGGGCGGTCAGGCCCTCCGGATAAATCAGTCGAAGCAGGTAGTGCTCGATGAAATCGCCCGGGTAGCCGACCTCTCCGGCGGCGCGGCGCAGGCGGTTTTCCCAGGGTGTCAGCGGGCAATACAGGTGCAGCAGCTCGACCGCCGCGCCCCAGCCCGCCGCCGGCAGATGCAGCCACGGCATCCAGCGCCAGCGCAGCGCGAGCAGGCCGCCGAACAGCACGAAGAGAATGAACGCCAGATGCAGCACCAGCAGCGCATCGGCGGCGAAGCGGTAGGCCATCTGCGACTCCACGAAGGCTCTGCAAAGGGGATGGGATGCGGATCATCGCGCTTCGGGTGAATTTTTCCCGCGCCGCGACAGTCGGATCAGATAAGCGTCGCCAAAAGCTCAACGCTGCTGGATGCGCGCCTCGAGCACCGTTCTTACATAAGGAGTTCCACCATGGGCATCAGCACTATTCTGATCATCGTCCTGATCCTGCTGTTGATCGGCGGTCTGCCAGTCTTCCCTCACTCGCGCAGCTGGGGTTATGGCCCCTCGGGGATCGTCGGCACCGTGCTGATCATCCTGCTGATCCTGGTACTGCTGGGCAAGGTATAGCCGGCCCCGTAACGAAAGAAGCCCGCCTCGCGCGGGCTTTTTCGTGCTTGCGATTCGCCGCCGGCAGGCATGAAAAAGGGCAGCCGAAGCTGCCCCAGGTGCCATAGGAAATGGCGGTTAGTGTGCAGCCGCGCTGCTCGAACCCAGGCCGGTTTGCGAGCGAACGAACTGCGGGAAGAACAGCTCACGTTCGCCAACCGCGGCTTTCGACTTGTCGGTGACCGAGAAGAACCAGATCCCGGCGAAGGCGATGAGGATGGAGAACAGCGCCGGATACTCGTACGGGTAGATGGCTTTCTCGTGGCCAAGGATCTGCACCCAGATCGTCGGGCCGAGCACCATCAGCACCACCGCGGTGATCAGGCCGAGCCAGCCGCCGATCATCGCGCCACGGGTGGTCAGGTTTTTCCAGTACATCGAGAGCAGCAGCACGGGGAAGTTGCAGCTCGCGGCGATGGAGAAGGCCAGGCCGACCATGAAGGCGATGTTCTGCTTCTCGAACAGGATGCCCAGGCCGATCGCCAAGATGCCGAGGGCGACCGTGGTGATCTTCGATACGCGCATCTCGTCCTTGTCGTTGACGCGGCCCTTGCGGAACACGCTGGCGTACAGGTCATGGGACACCGCCGAGGCGCCGGCGAGGGTCAGGCCTGAGACCACGGCGAGGATGGTGGCGAAGGCCACCGCCGAGATGAAGCCGAGGAACACGCTGCCACCCACCGCGTTGGCCAGGTGAATCGCGGCCATGTTGTTACCGCCCAGCAGTGCGCCGGTAGCGTCCTTGAAGTCCGGGTTGGTGCTGACCAGCAGGATCGCGCCGAAGCCGATGATGAAGGTCAGGATGTAGAAGTAGCCGATAAAACCGGTGGCATAGAACACCGACTTGCGGGCTTCCTTGGCGTCGCTGACGGTGAAGAAGCGCATGAGGATGTGCGGCAGGCCGGCGGTACCGAACATCAGCGCCAGGCCCAGGGAGAAGGCCGAGATCGGGTCCTTCACCAGGCCGCCGGGGCTCATGATGGCCTCGCCTTTCGGGTGCACCTTGATCGCTTCGCTGAACAGCGTGCTGATATCGAAGTTGACGTGCTTGAGCACCATGATCGCCATGAAAGAGGCGCCGGAGAGCAGCAGCACAGCCTTGATGATCTGCACCCAGGTGGTCGCCAGCATGCCGCCGAAGAGCACGTAGAGAACCATCAGGATACCCACCAGGACCACGGCGACGTGGTAGTCGAGGCCGAACAGCAGCTGGATCAGCTTGCCGGCACCGACCATCTGGGCGATCAGGTAGAACGCCACCACCACCAGCGAACCACAGGCGGACAGCGTGCGGATCTGGGTCTGGCCGAGGCGGTAGGAGGCTACGTCGGCGAAGGTGTACTTGCCCAGGTTACGCAGACGTTCGGCGATCAGGAACAGGATGATCGGCCAACCGACGAGGAAGCCGATCGAATAGATCAGGCCGTCGTAGCCGGAGGTGAACACCAGCGCGGAAATACCCAGGAAGGATGCCGCCGACATGTAGTCGCCGGCGATCGCCAGGCCGTTCTGGAAACCGGTGATGGAGCCGCCGGCGGTGTAGAAGGCAGAGGTGGAGGTGTTGCGTTTGGAGGCCCAGTAGGTGATGCCCAGGGTCAGCGCGACGAAGGCGACGAACATTGCGATCGCCGAAACGTTGAGCGGCTGGCGCTGTACATCGCCGGTGAGCGCGTCGGCCCATAGCAGCGGAGAGAAGCCGGCCAGGGCGAAGGCGGAAAGCAGGCGCGCGATCATTGTTTCACCTCATCCAGGATGGCTTGGTTGAGGCGATCGAACTCGCCGTTGGCGCGCTGCACGTAAATGCCGGTGAGCACGAAGGCCGAGACGATCAGGCCGACACCCATGGGAATGCCCCAGGTGACGCTGGAGTCGGGGCTGATGCGGGCACCCAGCAACTGTGGCTGGAAGGCGATCAGCAGGATGAAGACCACGTAGAGGCCGAGCATGATGGCGGAGAGAATCCAGGCGAACTTCTCGCGCTTGGCCACCAGTTCTTTGAATTGCGGGCTCTGTTCGATCCGCTTGTAAGCAAGGTCGTGCATTTTATTTTTATCCTCCACCGACGATTTGCGGTGAAGTTACTGTAAGCCGCCGGGTAGGCCGCGACAGCCGACCTTAGTAGTAATCGCGACCATAGTCGTAGATCCGGTCACGGGCGTGCGCGGCTTGCCTGCGGCGCCTGCCAGCCGCCGCCGAGGGCGAGGAACAGGTCGATGCGGCTCATCGCGACCTGCGATTCCGCCGCCGCCAGTTGGCCGCGCACGTCGGTGTAGGTCCGCGTCGCCTGCAGGTCGGCGAGGAAGGATTCGCGGCCGGCCTGGAAGAAGCGGTGCGTCTGCTCCGCCGCCTGCTGTGCCGAACGCGCCGCATCGGCCAGCGCGTCACGCCGCTCCAGCATCGCGCGGTACTGGGCCAGCCCGGTCTGCGCCTCGCGGATGGCGTTGAGCACTACGCCGTCGAAATGCGCCAGCGCGGCCTGGCTCGCCGCCTCAGCCTCGCGGATGCGTTCGCGCGCGCCGTTGGACGGCACCGTCCAGCTCAACAGCGGGCCGAAACCCCAGCGGTTGGTCGACGGCTTGCCGAGGTTGTCAATGATGCCCACCGTGCCGACGGTGGCACCGATGCTGATGTCCGGATACAACTCGCCGGTGGCGATGCCGATGCCCGCGGTGGACGCCGCCAGGCGCCGTTCGGCCTGACGGATGTCCGGGCGCCGCTTGAGCAGCGCGGCGCCGTCGCCGACCGGCATCACCTGACTGATCCGCGGCAGGTGTGCGCATTGCCCGACACCCGCGGGCAACTGCTCCAGCGGCCGCGCCAGCAGCATCGACAGGCGAAACAGCCCGGCCTGGCGCTGCGCCTCGAAACGCGGCAGTTCGGCGCGCAGCGATTTGAACTGGGTTTCGCTGCGCGTCACCTGGGTCTCGTCACCGCGCCCCGCATCACGAAGACGCTGCACCAGCGTTACGCCCTGCTGCTGCAGGTCGAGCGATTGCTCGGCGATGGCGCGCTCCTCGTTGGCCGCGCAGACCTGGGTGTAGGCGCGCACCACGTCGGCGACCAGGGTGATCCGCGCCGTATCGGCGGCGGCCTGGGTGGCGTCGGCATTGGCCCTGGCGGCCTCGATGCCGCGCTGCAGCACGCCGAACAGATCGAACTGGTAGGACGCGCTGAGCGCGACATTGCCGATGTTCGCCACCGGCACCTTGTCGGGCAGCAGGAAGGCCTCGCCGGACTCCTGGATGCGCTCGGCGGCGAGGTCCACGCCACCGCCGAAGCCACCGGCCGCGGCCGCCTCGTCTACCTGGGCGCGGGAGCGCGCGAGGTTGGCCGCGGCGACCCGCAGGTCGGCGTTGGAGGCCAGCGCCGCAGTCACCAGTTGGTCCAAGCGCGGGTCCTGATACAGCTTCCACCAGTCCGCCGGCACCGGCGCCGACACCACCTCGCCGCCCGCGCCGGCCAGCTCGCCCTGCAGGTCCGGGCGATTCAGCGCGGCCTTCTCGGGCAGGTGGTAATCCGGCCCGACGACCTGGCAGGCGGCGAGCAGCAGGGCGACGCCGGCGGCGCCCGCCCGGAGCAGCGCGTTCATTGCCGACCGCCCTCCCCGGCGCTGTCCTCGACGATCGACACCGTCGCGGTGCGTCCGGCGATCATGCGGAAATCCTCGGGTACCTCGTCGAAGTCGATACGCACCGGAATCCGCTGCGCCAGGCGTACCCAGCTGAACGCCGGGTTGACGTTGGGCAGCAGGTTGCTGCCGCTGCTGCGGTCGCGGTCCTCGATGCCGGCGGCGATGCTCTGCACATGGCCGCGCAGGCGAGCGCCGTCGCCGACCACGCGGATGTCCACCGACTGGGCGACATGGATGCCGGCCAGCTTGGTTTCTTCGAAATAGCCGTCGATGTGGAAGGATTCGCCATCCACCACCGAGAGCACCGGCCGCCCCGCGCTGACGAACTCCTGGGCGCGCGGCGCGCGGTCGTTGAGGTAGCCATTCACCGGGCTGCGGATCACCGAGCGGTCCAGGTTCAGCTGCGCGCTGTCCACCGCCACCTGCGCCTCGGCCAGCGCCGACAGCGCCCGCGCCTCGCGCGACTGGCTCTCTTCCAGTTGCTCGCGGGCGACCAGGTTGCCCAGCTGCTGGTTGCGCCGGGTTTCGCGGCGCGCCTGCTCGTAGGTTTCCTTGCGCTCGGCGACGGTCGCCTGCGCCTGGCGCAGCGCAAGGCCAAAGCGTTCCGGGTCGATGCGGAACAGCACCTGGCCACGCGTCACCACCTGGTTATCGCGCACGTCCACCTGGTGAATCAGCCCGGAAACGTCGGGGGCGATCTGGATCACGTCGGCGCGGATGTGGCCGTCGCGGGTCCAGGGCGCGAACATGTAGTACATCACCATGCGCCAGACGATCACCGCGGCGAAGGAGACAACGAGCAGGGTCAGGACCACGCGGCCCAAGGTCAACCAGGGTTTCTTCATGTCATCAGGTATCGACTGAGCCCGTCCACCGCGCCCAGCAGCAGCGCGTAGAGACCGACGTTGAACAAGGCCCGGTGCCAGACCAGGCGATAGAAATGGAGGCGCGTCAGCACGGCGTGCACCCCGAGGTAGAGCAGATAGGTGATGCCCATCAGCACCAGCAGCGTGGGCAGGAATACCCCGCTGATATCCAGATCGCCGATCACAGGGGAGCTCCATCGATGCCATAGGGCGGCTGTTCTTCGGCCTCGCCGGTGCCGGGCACCTCGACGCCGGGCAGCAGCGCCAGGCGCAAGCCGCTGAGCGCATGCAGCACGTGCGGGCGCGCCTCGTTGAAGGCGTCCAGCGACGAGGTCGACAGCGCGCGGCGGGCGCGGTCCATGGTCATCTGCAGACCCTTGGGCGCGGGCAGGCGTTCGCCGGCGTCCAGGCAGGCCTGGAAATGCGCGCCCACCTCCTCGACGATCTGCCGCAGCAGCGCCTGCGGGTAGGACGGCAGGCGAGGCAGGTACGCCAGCAGGTCGAGCAGGTTGAGCGCGATACGCAGGTCGCGCAGGGCGACACCGGTGTCCTGCCCGGTCTGCGCCAGACGCGGCAACTGCTGCATCAGGCGATCAAGCATGCGCACCGCCATCACCCGGTGTTCGTTGAGATTGGCCGGTTCGCCCAGACGGGCGATGTCGCGCCAGCCGGAATGGGTCATCCGCCGCGCCGCCAGCTCGACGCCGAACGGACGCATCACCAGCGTCCAGACGAAGGCGAACAGCAACCCCACCGGCCCGGCGAGGTTGGAATTGATGAAGCTCATGAAGTCGGCGTCGTAGGCGCCCTGGATGCTGATGAACGACGCGGTGTTGACGATGGTTAGCAGGGTTCCGAGGTAGAAGCGCGGTTGCACGGTGAGCGTACCGACGCAGATGAACGGCACGGCGAACGCCAGCACCAGCATCGGGAAGTCGTGCAGGTTGGGCAGCACGAGGAACAGGTAGAGGCTGGCGAACAGCACCGACATCGCGGTCCAGAAGAAGAACCGGTAGATCTGCGGCGCCGGATCGTCCATCGCGGCGAAGAAGCTGCAGGCCACCGCGGCGAGGATCACCGCGCTGCCGCCGTCGCTCCAGCCGAGCAGGATCCACAGGAACGACGCCACGCTGATCGCGGCGATGGTCGAGCACACCGAGTAGAGCATCATGCCGCGGTCGAGGTAGGGCGTGAGCCGACCTAGCCGCCAGTGCCGGTACACCGCGCGCCACGGCGTCTGGCTTTCGGTCTGGATGGCGTGCTGCAGGCTGCGGCAGTCCTGCCACAGATCGATCCACTCGCCGAGGCGATAGAGCGCATTGGAAAACAGCAACTGGCGACGATCATCGAGCTGCTCCGGGCGCGGCTGCAGGCGCTCGAGACTGTCGCGCAGAGCCTGCCAGCGCTCAACCGGCGCGCCCTCGCGGGTTTCCCGGAGCCAGTCCCGCGTCTCGTCGAGCAACGGCGCCAGCCGCGCCACCAGCTCCGGCGAACGGCGCTCCAGCGCCCACCAGGCGTCGTCCAGCGCATCGACCACCGGCAGCAGGTGGATCATCCGCCCGCGCAGCTCCTTAGCGTTGCGCACCGTCTGCGGCCGGGCTCCCTCATGGGGCAACTGGCCGATCATCGGCTCGAGGGTATTGAAGGTGGTGACCATCGAAGCCCGCAGCGCACCGACCTCCTCCGCCTGCACGTCGCGCGCCAGAAAGCGGTCGCTGTAAGTGCTGGCATCCGCGAACCAGCGCCCCGCCGCGTCCACCAGCACGGGCGCCAGACGCCGCGGCCAGAACATGCTGCCGACCACCGCCGCGCAGACGATGCCGAGGAAAATCTCCTCGGTACGCGAAACGGCTACCTCGAAGACGGCTTCCGGGTTGTCCACCACCGGGAAGGCGATCAGCGGCAGGGTGTAGCCGGCGAGCATCAGCGCATAGCTGTTGGCGGTGCGCAGGTGCAGCGAGAGGAACAGCAGGACACCGGTCCAGAGCGCGATGACAATGGCCAGCAGATAGGGCGTCTGCACCAGCAGCGGCACGAAGAACACCGCCGCGCTGGCGCCCAGCGCGGTGCCGGCGGCGCGGTACAGCGCCTTTGAACTGGTCGGCCCGACGAAGGGGCTGGAGACGATGTACACGGTGGCCATGGCCCAGTAGGGCCGCGGCATTTCCATCAGCAGCGCGATGTACAGCGCGATCATCGACGCCGCGAAGGTGCGCACGCCATAAAACCAGTCGCGCGCCGGCGGCACGCTGCTGAAGAACCCGGTCATGGCACGCCCGCCGCCTCGAAGGCACGCAACACGCGCAGTGTCGCCTCGAGGTCGGCGGGGGCAACGTCCTGCAGCACCTCCCGCCGCAGGCGGGTCAGTTCGGCTTCGATCGCCGACGCCAGCGCACGCCCGCTCTCGGTGAGGCTGAGGGACTTGGCGCGACGGTCGGCGGCATCTTCGCTGCGACAGACGAATCCGGCGCTGCACAGCTGATCGAGCAGCCGCACCAGCGACGCCCCTTCCAACCCGGCGGCATGGGCCACGGTGACCTGCCGCACGCCGTCGCCGAGCCGCGCGATCATCAGCAATGGCACCGCGCAGGCTTCGGAGATGCCGTGGTTGACCAGTGCCAACTGGCAGATGCGCCGCCAGTGGCGGGTCGCCACCACCATGCCGCTGCTGATGCTGAGTCGAAGGGCGTCGAGATTCATAGGAATGCAATAGAATGCATAAACATAGTTTGCTAACTATCAATATGCGTGAAACCTGTCGGGCTCGTCAATTGTTCGCGACGAGCGACCTTGTCTACCTACGTCAGCGCCGCCTGGAGGAAGGTTCAACGAAGAACCGCGGATCGGTCGACATAGCCGCCCTGCCCTTTGCCGCATCGACGATGCCGCTCAAGTGCCGGTCACTCGAAGCCATGCCCCGCGTCGACCAGCAGGCGCCGGCCCCGGTCGAGGTCGGCGGCCTTGAGCATCAGGAAGTCGCCGTCGTACGTCGAAACGACGAAGATCCCCAGCCCCGCCTCCGACAAGGGACGCACCACCGACAGCACGATTCCGGTCTCGTCGAAGGCGAACGGCCCCACCAGTTGCAGGCAGGCCCAGCCGCCGTCCGAGGTCACGCCGGCCGGCACGCGATGCTGCGGACAGACGATGGACAACTCGTCCGCACTTCGGCTGATGGAGACGAAGCCCGGACCATCGGCCCACGCCGGAATAGGCTCGAAACCGTCCAGTCGGGATACCGCATAGCGTTCGGGCAGCACGCGAAGGCGAACGGAGGCAGTCATTCGTGAATCCTGGAGGTAGGGATCGGCAAGTGGCGACGTGTGGAGAGCACAGCAAGGGAGGTGAACGACCAGCCGCCGACTCCATGCATCAGCCCGATGCAAGACGCCGACTGGTCGCCCGCGCGCATCATAAGCTACCGACGCGCTATTGACGTCAATTTCACATCTTCCACTGAGCGGACAAATGCTTTCCGCTTGAAAGCCCGGCGGAGGTTTAGCAGGCACAAAAAAAGCCGCTCAAGGCAGCTTCTCTTGTCTCTCCGGTGAGGGAGAAGATATGGCGCAGCGGACGGGACTCGAACCCGCGACCCCCGGCGTGACAGGCCGGTATTCTAACCGACTGAACTACCGCTGCGTGTCGGTTGGACTTTCGTCCGATTCTCACATGGTGGCTGATGACGGGATCGAACCGCCGACCCCCTGCGTGTGATGCAGGTGCTCTCCCAGCTGAGCTAATCAGCCTTCGCCTTGCGAGGTGGCGCAATTTACGCAGCGGCCGACGCTAAGTCAACACCCCGCTTGAACTTTTTCCGAAAACGCTCAGTCGGTGTAGATCATCTTTCGGGTCATGCCGCCGTCCACGACAAACTCCTGGCCGGTGACGAAAGTGGCGTTCGGCGAGACCAGCCAGCTGACCAGCGAAGCGATGTCCTCCACCGTCCCTACCCTTCCTGCCGGATGCTGGTCGTGGTCGCTTTCGGACAGCGGATCGGCGCGCCGATCACGTGGGTCGCGGGCGTCGATCCAGCCGGGGCTGACTGCGTTCACGCGGATATCCGGCCCCAGGCTGACGGCCAGCGCGCGGGTCAATGCCAGCAGCCCGCCCTTGCTCGCTGAATAGGCTTCGCTGTGGGCTTCGGATTGATGCGCGCGGGTGGAGGTCAGGTTTACGATCGAACCGCCATGGGCGCGCAGGTAGGGCGCGCAATGCTTGGCCAACAGCATCGGCCCGGTCAGATTGACCGCGAGCACGCGGTTCCACTCGGCCATGGAAAGGCTTTCCAGCGGCGAGTTGTAGGGATCGGCGTGCCCGGCGTTGTTGATCAGCGCATCGAGGCGGCCGAACTGGCCAAGCACTTCGGCCACACCGGTGGCGACCTGCTTCTCGTCGCTGACGTCCATCCGGATGAACCAGGCGCTTTCACCCAGCGCCCTGGCGACGCGCGAACCCCGTTCGCGCTCGACGTCGGCGAGCACCAGCTGCCAGCCCTCGGCGATCAGCCAGGCGGCGATCCCCAGGCCGATACCGCGCGCGCCACCGGTGACCAGCGCGACCTTGCCGTTCGCTCCTGCGGCGGAACGGGGCGCCCACTCCAGGGCGTCCCGCTCGCCCGCTGTCATACCGTGCGCAGGGCAGCGAGGCCCAGGGCCAGGTCCGCCTTGATGTCGTCGATGTCCTCGAGGCCCACGGCGACCCGGATCAGGTTGTCGTGAATACCGGCGCGTTCGCGATCCTGTTGCGACAGGCGCCCGTGCGAGGTGGTCGCCGGATGGGCGATGGTGGTCTTGGTATCGCCCAGGTTGGTGGTGATGGAGATCATCCGCGTGGCATCGATGAACGCCCACGCGCCCGCCTTGCCGCCGGCGACCTCGAAGCTCACCACCGCACCGAACGCCTTCTGCTGCCGCTTGGCCAGCTCATGCTGCGGATGGCTGGCCAGACCGGAGTAATAGACGCGCTCGACACCCGGCTGGCCTTCCAGCCACTGCGCCAGCTCCAGCGCCGACTCGCTGTGCGCGCGCATGCGCACGCGCAGGGTTTCCAGGCCCTTGAGGAACACCCAGGCATTGAACGGACTCAGCGTGGGACCGGCGGTACGCAGGAACCCCACCACTTCGGCCATCTGTGCCGCGCGACCGGCGACCACGCCGCCGAGGCAGCGACCCTGGCCATCGATGTACTTGGTCGCGGAGTGGATGACGATATCCGCACCAAGCTTCAGCGGCTGCTGCAGCGCGGGCGTGCAAAAGCAGTTGTCCACCGCCAGCAGCGCGCCGTGGGCGTGGGTGATTTCGGCCAGCGCGGCGATATCGACCAGTTCGGCGAGCGGGTTCGAGGGGGATTCGACGAAGGCCAGCCTGGTGTTCGGCTTGAACGCCGCGCGCCAGCCGTCGAGATCGGCCAGCGGCGGGTAGTCGACCTGCACACCGAAACGCTTCAGGTACTTCTCGAACAGGCTGATGGTCGAGCCGAAGACGCTGCGCGAGACAAGCACATGATCGCCGGAACTGCACAGGCTCATGACCATGGCCAGGATCGCGGACATCCCCGAGGCGGTGGCGACCGCCTGTTCGGCGCCTTCGAGCGCGGCGATGCGCTCCTCGAACATGCGCACGGTGGGGTTGGTGTAGCGCGAATAGACGTTGCCCGGCACCTCGCCGCCAAAGCGCGCGGCGGCATCGGCAGCGGTGCGGAACACGTAGCTGGAGGTGAAGAACAACGGCTCGCCGTGCTCGCCTTCGGGCGTGCGCTGCTGGCCGGCACGCACCGCCAGGGTGTCGAAACCTACACCGTCCAGGTCGCTGTCGAGCCGACCGGCATCCCATTCCTGGGTCATATCGCTACCTCACGAAAAGTCGGACTGCAGGGTGCGCCGAACGCACCCTCAAAACGGACAAGGTCGCCCCTGCCCGTCAGCATCAGTTGTTGTACAGGTCGATGATCGCGCTGACCGCCTGAGACTTGACCTTGCTCGCGTCGTTGCGCGCCTGCTCGATGCGGTTCAGGTAGGCCTCGTCGATGTCACCGGTGACGTACTTGCCATCGAACACCGCGCAGTCGAAGTTGGCGATCTTGATCTTCTTGCTGCCGCTGACCGCTTCGATCAGATCCGGCAGATCCTGGTAGATCAGCCAGTCGGCGCCAATCAGCTCGCAGACTTCTTCGGTGGTACGGCCGTGAGCGATCAGCTCATGGGCGCTGGGCATGTCGATGCCGTAGACGTTGGGATAACGCACCGCCGGCGCAGCCGAGCAGAAGTAGACGCTCTTCGCGCCGGCTTCGCGGGCCATCTGGATGATCTGCTTGCAGGTGGTACCACGCACGATGGAGTCGTCCACCAGCATCACGTTCTTGCCGCGGAACTCCAGCTCGATGGCGTTGAGCTTCTGCCGTACTGATTTCTTGCGCGCCGCCTGGCCGGGCATGATGAAGGTCCGCCCGATGTAGCGATTCTTGACGAAGCCCTCGCGGAACTTCACGCCCAGGCGGTTGGCCAGCTCCAGCGCGGCGGTGCGGCTGGTATCGGGAATTGGGATGACCACGTCGATGTCGTGCTGCGGACGCTCGCGGAGGATCTTGTCGGCCAGCTTCTCGCCCATGCGCAGGCGCGCCTTGTAGACCGAGATGCCGTCCATGATCGAGTCCGGACGCGCCAGGTAGACGTGCTCGAAGATGCACGGAGCATATTTCGGATTCGTCGCGCACTGCCGGGTGAACAGCTTGCCGTCCTCGGTGATGTACACCGCCTCGCCCGGCGCCAGATCGCGGATCAGGGTGAAGCCGAGCACGTCCAGCGAGACGCTCTCGGAGGCGATCATGTATTCCACGCCCTCGTCGGTGTGGCGCTGGCCGAACACGATCGGACGAATGCCGTTGGGGTCGCGGAACCCGACAATCCCGTAGCCGGTGATCATCGCCACCACGGCGTAACCGCCCAGGCAACGCTCGTGCACGTGGGTGACGGCGGCGAACACGTCTTCCTCGGTCGGCTGCAGCTTGCCGCGCTGAGCCAGTTCGTGAGCGAACACGTTGAGCAGCACTTCCGAGTCGGAATTGGTATTCACGTGGCGCAGGTCGGATTCGTAGATTTCCTTGGCCAACTGCTCGACGTTGGTCAGGTTGCCGTTGTGCGCCAGGGTGATGCCGTACGGCGAGTTGACGTAGAACGGCTGCGCCTCGGCCGAGCTGGAGCTGCCGGCGGTCGGGTAGCGCACGTGGCCGATGCCCATGTGGCCGACCAGGCGCTGCATGTGGCGTTGCTGGAAGACGTCACGCACCAGGCCGTTGTCCTTGCGCAGGAACAGGCGACCGTCGTGGCTGGTGACGATTCCGGCAGCATCCTGGCCGCGGTGCTGGAGGACGGTCAGGCCGTCATACAGCGCCTGATTGACGTTCGACTTACCGACGATACCGACGATGCCACACATGTGACGCAACCTCACTGGTTCAGGCTAAAGACAGGTTTGCGAAGGCCGGCATGTTCGCACGACAACCGCATGACCTCTTTTACTTGGGCATCAGCCCACTGGCGTTCAATCCCTGGGAAACGGCACTGTCGATCATCCAATGACCGGCAAGATTCAGAATCAGGTTCTTCGACCAGTCGGCGACCATCAGGAAATGCGGCAACAGCACCGACTGTTGCCACCAGACGTCCTCCTGGACCGGCGCCAGGCTCAGCAGCCCCACCAGGACCACCACCAGCAGCGCACCGCGCGCCGCGCCGAAGACCATGCCGAGAAAACGGTCGGTACCGGAAAGGCCGGTGACCCGGATCAGCTCGCCGATCAGGAAATTGATCAACGCACCGACCAGCAGTGTCACCACGAAAAGAATGATGCAGGCGGCGATCACGCGCGCCGACGGGGTTTCGATGAAGCGGTCCAGGTACACCGACAGTGCACCGCCGAACATCCAGGCGACCACGCCGGCAACGATCCAGGTGAGCAGCGACAGGGCTTCCTTGACGAAGCCGCGCTTCAAACTGATCAGACTGGAGACGGCGATGACGGCGACTATCGCCCAATCGACCCAGGTGAATGCCACGATGCTGCCTGCCAACACGGTGCTGCCTGCGAACGGGAAAGGCGCGGCATTTTAGCAGAGCCGACCCGCTCCGGTAAGCGAAGCTTTCTATCGTCTCGCCTGGCTGCGCCTATCAAGGTTTGAAGCGCACCACGAAACCGTTGAGCTTCTGCTGCTTGTTGAGCTGATCGCGCAGACGGTTGGCCTCCGCCCGCTCGATCACCGGACCGACGAATACGCGGTTCATGTTCTCTGCGTTGCGGATGTAGGCGTTGTAGCCCTGGTTGCGCAGGGTCGCCTGCAGCGTTTCGGCGCTGGCGCGATTGGACAGGCTGGCCAGTTGGACCGACCAACTGATGGGGAGATTATTGGCATCGAGACGACTGTCCGCCGGTTTGCTCGCCGGTGCTGGCGCGGGAACGGTTGCCGAGGGGGCGGCAGCCGGAGCAGCCGGCGCGGTCGGAGCCGGAAGGCTGGCGGCGGGCGTCGCAGGCAAAGCGGCAATCGGCGTCTCCGGCGGATCGGCCGGCACCGGCTCGTCCGGCAGAGGCTGGGGCTCGGGCACCGCGACCGACTCGACCTCGATGGTCGGCGGCGCCGGGGTCGCCGGCATGCTCGGCGCGTCCACCACGACGCGACGCAGTTCGTCGTCGCGGGAGAGCAGCATCGGCACGAAGATCACCGCCAGCGCGACCAGCACCAGCGCGCCGACCATACGTTGCTTGAGCCCTTTGTCCAGCACAGCCATTCCCCGCTCCTAGTGCCGGGCCAACCATTCCAGGGCCTCGGCCACACAATAAAAAGAACCGAATACCACGATTTCGTCGCCCGTCGACGCCCGCTCGCACTGAGCCTCGATGGCGCGACCGATGTCGCCTGCGTCGCTCGCCTCGGCCCCGGCCTCTTGCAACGCGGCCAGCAACTCGGCGGCCGGCCGGGAGCGCGGTGTCGGTAGCGCAGCGACCGCCCAATGGGCGATGCGTGGCAACAGCGGCTGCAGCACGCCCGCAAGGTCCTTGTCGGCCAGCAGACCGAACACCGCCAGACGCTGCCCGCCGATCGGCGTCGATGCCAGACGGCGTGCCAGGTACTCGGCGGCATGGGGATTATGCCCAACATCGAGCAACAGTGTCAGGGACTTGCCTCGCCAGTGAATCGCCCGCCGGTCCAACCGCCCGGTAACGCGGGTTCGCGCCAGCGCCTCGAAGAGCACCGGAGGATGCCAGTCGAGCCCCAGTAGCGCGAAGGCCTGCAGGGCGAGCGCTGCGTTTTCCATCGGCAGGTCTAGCAGCGGGAGGTCGTGCAGCTCCGGCACCTGGCCGGCGCCATCGCGGCCCTGCCAGTGCCAGCCCTGCTCGCCGATCGCCAGATCGTAATCGCGTCCCCGCAAGTACAGGGGCGCCTCCAGCTCGGCGGCCTTGTCCAGCAACGGCGCCGGGGGATCGAGGTCGCCGCACAGCGCGGGCTTGCCGGCGCGCAGGATGCCAGCCTTCTCGAAGGCGACCGATTCGCGGCTGTCGCCCAGCCAGTCGGCGTGATCGAGGCCGATGCTGGTGACCAGCGCCAGATCGGCATCGATCAGGTTCACCGCATCCAGCCGCCCGCCGAGGCCGACTTCGAGCACCACGGCGTCGAGCCCGGCCCGCTCGAACAACCAGAAGGCCGCCAGTGTGCCCATCTCGAAATAGGTCAGGGAAATATCGCCACGCGCGGCCTCGACCGCGGTGAAGGCCTCGCACAGCTGCGCATCGCTGGCCTCGATGCCATTCAGCCGGACGCGCTCGTTGTAACGCAGAAGGTGCGGCGAGCTATAAACGCCGACGCGCAGCCCCTGCGCCCGCATCAGCTCGGCGAGAAACGCGCACGTAGAGCCCTTGCCATTGGTGCCGGTGGCGGTGATCACCCGCGGCGCGGGTCTGCCCAGCCCGAGGCGCCGGGCCGCTTCCCGCGAGCGTTCCAGGCCCATTTCGATGGCCGTGGGGTGCAGTTGCTCGAGGTAAGCGAGCCAGTCGCCCAGGCTGCGCTCGATCATGCCTCGGCGGGAGCCTGGACCGGCGCCATGGAGTGCACGGGGCTGGGAAGCCCCATGAGCTGAGCGAGCAGGCGCGCCAGACGCGGGCGCAGTTCGGCGCGGTGGATGATCATGTCGATGGCGCCGTGATCGAGCAGGAACTCGCTACGCTGGAAGCCTTCCGGCAGCTTCTCGCGCACCGTCTGTTCGATCACACGCGGGCCGGCGAAGCCGATCAGCGCCTTGGGTTCGGCCACGATCACGTCGCCGAGCATGGCCAGACTGGCCGACACCCCGCCATACACCGGGTCGGTCAGCACGGAAATGAACGGCAGGCCTTCTTCGCGCAGACGCGCCAGCACCGCCGAGGTCTTGGCCATCTGCATCAGCGAGATCAGTGCTTCCTGCATGCGTGCGCCGCCGGACGCGGAGAAGCACAGCATCGGGCAGCGCTGCTCGAGGGCGACGTTGGCCGCGCGCACGAATCGCTCACCCACCACGGCACCCATCGAGCCGCCCATGAAGGAGAACTCGAAAGCCACCGCGACCACTGGAAGGTCCTGCAGCGTGCCGCGCATGGCAATCAGCGCGTCCTTCTCGCCGGTGTCCTTCTGCGCCGCGGTCAAACGGTCCTTGTACTTCTTGCTGTCACGAAACTTGAGGCGATCCACCGGCTCGAGCTCGGCGCCGATCTCTTCGCGACCCTCCGGATCGAGAAAGATGTTCAGCCGCGCACGCGCATCGATGCGCATGTGGTGGTTGCACTTGGGGCAGACGTCGAGGGTCTTTTCCAGCTCGGGCTTGTACAGCACCGCCTCGCAGGACGGGCACTTGTGCCAGAGCCCTTCGGGCACGGAACTCTTCTTCACCTCGGACCGCATGATCGAAGGGATCAGTTTGTCTACCAGCCAGTTGCTCATGCTGTCGTTCTCCAAAGCTTCGGGCCCGCGCGCCACGAGGGCGCTTGCCGGGCGGATTCAAAGTCGCGACCGCGAGCGGCGCATTCGGCGTGCCAGGCACCCACGGGGCCGGGCTGATCCGCGCCGCCACTCGAACGAGCAGGCACACGGATCGAAAAACAGTTCGTCGACAGGCGCCGTAGAGCGCCCGCAGCGCTTCGCGCCCGCGTCGACGACGCGTCAGTGCTAGTGGACGGCTGACGAAGGAAGCCCGTCACATGAACAGCGTGATCGCAGCTTTCGGCCACCCGCAGGATCACGCCGCCGAGCCGCCTTTGACAGCGTCGATGAACGCACGAATCTTCTGCGCATCCTTGATGCCCTTGCTGGCCTCCACCCCGCCACTGACGTCCACGGCATACGGACGAACCTGCCGAACGGCATCGGCGACGTTATCGGGCGTGAGCCCACCGGCGAGGATCAGCGGCTTGGACAGTTCCCGGGGAATCAGCGACCAGTCGAAGGATTCGCCGGTACCACCGGGAACGCCGGCGACATAGGTGTCGAGCAGAATGCCGCTGGCCTTCGGGTAGTGGGCGGCCAGCGCGGCGATGTCATCGCCGGGTTTGACCCGCAGCGCCTTGATGAACAGCCGGTGATAGCCGTCGCAGGCATCCGCGCTTTCATCGCCATGGAACTGCAGAAGATCGAGCGGCACGGCGTCGAGGATCTCTCCCAGCTCGCAGCGACTGGCATCGACGAACAGCCCGACGGTGGTCACGAAGGGCGGCAAGGCCGCGATGATCGCCCGCGCCTGCTGAACGGAAACCGCACGCGGGCTGCGCGGGTAGAACACCAGGCCGATGGCATCGGCACCGGCGTCAACCGCGGCGAGAGCGTCTTCGATGCGGGTAATACCGCAGATTTTGCTGCGAACGGCTGGCAAGTTGCGAGGACCTCAGGGATCTGATAGCCCCGAATGGTAGCAAATGCGCTTCTAGGCGTCAGCCATCACGTCCGGCAGGCCGGAGAGGAAATGCGGGCCCAGGTAGCGCTGGGGGAGCTCGAACTCGGCCGGATACTCGACCTGCACCAGGTACAGACCGAAGGGATGCGCCGTTACGCCGCCGGTGCGTCGCACACGGGTTTCCAACACTTCCCGAGCCCATTCCACCGGACGCTCTCCGGCACCGATGGTCATCAGCACGCCGGCGATGTTGCGCACCATGTGATGAAGGAACGCGTTGGCACGGATGTCCAGAACGATGAAGCGACCGTGCTCGATCAGCTCAAGGTGATGGATGGTCTTTATCGGCGACTTGGCCTGGCACTGACGCGCGCGAAAGGCACTGAAGTCATGCGTGCCGACCAGACTGCGCGCGGCTTCGCGCATGCGCGCGACGTCCAGCGGGCGGTGATTCCAGGTCACCTCCTCCGCCATGTGCGCCGGACGAATCTGATCGTTGTAGATGACATAGCGATAGCGCCGCGCCATGGCCGAGAACCGAGCATCGAACGCGCGCGGCATGAACTTGGCCCAAGTCACACTGATGTCCGGGGGGAGATTCACGTTGGCGCCCATGATCCAGGAATGCAGCGAGCGCTCCACCGAGGTATCGAAGTGCACCACCTGGCCGCTGGCATGTACCAGGGCATCGGTTCGCCCCGCGCAACTCAGGGTAACGGGTGCCCCACCGGCGACCTTGGACAGGGCCTTTTCGAGGGACTCCTGAATCGACGGAACGCCGGCGCGCTGACGCTGGAAGCCGCGGTAGCGGGTTCCGCGGTACTCAACGCCCAGGGCGACTCTGAAAAAGCCAGCGGCAGCCACTGGGGCTGCCGCTTCGGGTACTGCATCGGTCATTTGTCAAACCAGTCGGGAAATCATCTCGCGCGCTTCCTGCTGCTGAGCAGCGTCGCCTTCGGCGAGCACTTCGTCGAGGATGTCGCGGGCGCCTTCGCTGTCACCCATGTCGATGTACGCACGCGCCAGGTCCAGCTTGGTCGCGGTTTCGTCGGTACCGGAGAGGAAGTCGAAATCGTCTTCGTCGCTCGGCCCGGCCAGGGTATCGGCTGTCATCGGCGCATCCGCGAACGGGTCATCGAAAGGTTCATCGACAACGGGCTCGGGAACGACCGGCGGCTGGGCCTCGTCATTCATCTGATCGAGTTGCGCGGCAACACGGTCGAGCTGTGCGGCGAAGTCGTCCTTAGCCGGCTCATCGTCGTCCAGCGACAGATCGAAATCGGCCAGTGGAGCGTCGACCGAGCTGCGCGGATCTACCACCGGCTCTTGCGGCAACTCGAAGCTCGGCTCGTCGAGGGTGCCCGTCTCAGAAGTTACGACAGGCTCGTCTTCGAGGTTGAAGAGGAAGTCATCGTCCGCGGACAGCGGCTTTTCATCGGCTTCCTGAGCGTCCAGATCCAGGTTGAAGTCGGCCAGCTCGTCGGTCAGGTCGGGGCTGGAAGCGCCCTCGTCCTTGTCCAGATCCAGATCGAAATCCAGATCCGGCTCGGCCGCTGGCGAGGACGTCGACGCAAATTGCAGGTCGTCATCCAGCGACAGATCGCCCAGGTCGTCTGCCGGCTCGGTCTTCGCAGCCGGGGACGGATCGGTATCGAAGTCCAGGTCGAGGTCGTCGAGATCGAAGGCATCGTCATCCAGGGCCGCACTGGGCGCAGGCTCCTGAATCGCCAGATCGTCCAGATTGAACTCGTCACGCTCGTCATCTCGGGAGGCCGCGGCCGCGGCGCTAGCCAGGGCGGCGGCGGCCAGCGCGCTCATGGCCGGGTAGCGGAGCTTCAGCGAGTCGATATCGGAACTGCTGCCGCCCATTTCGCGCAGTTCGTTTTCCTGGCGAACGAAGCCTTCACGATCACCCAGCTCCGCATACACCTCCATCAGCTTGAGACGCAGGTCGGCACGTTGCGGCTCGTCATTGATGGCGCCCTGGAGCAACTCCGCCGCCTGGTTGAAACGGCCGTAGGCGATGTAGATATCCGCCTCGCCCAGCGGATCGCCGGTCTGGGGCGTGACGCGCTCGCTGACAGGGGACGAAAGCTCGACCTGCGGATCGTCGTCGAGGGCATCGAAACTGCCGGCGCCCAGCCCCATGTCGCTGTCGAACTTGTTGGCGGCGTCATCGCCACCAATGATCACGTTGTTCTGCTGGACGGTTTCCTTGGCGGAATTGCGCCGCGACAGGATCAGCAGGGCGATCAGCAACAGCAGCAAGGCCCCGCCGCCTAGGAGGGCGAGCATGGTCGGGTTGGCCAGCAGCGAGCTGAGGATACCTTCGTCAGGCTCGTCGGCTGCGGGCAGCGGTTGAGCAGGCGCAGGCTCCGGGGTTGGCTCCACCGGCGCGGGAGCCTGTTCGGCCTGAGGCTCCACGGGCGCGGCAGGTTCGGCGGGAGAAGCTTCCGGCGCAGTGGCCGGAGCGCCCGCGGCGTCCTCGGTGGCATCCGGCTCCCCAGCGGGTGCAGAAGTCTGGGCGCCAGCAGGCTGGTTTTCGGTGGGTGCTGCGGGCGCTGGCGTCGGCACAGTCGGGGCTGGCGAAGCGGTCGCGGGTGCAGCAGGCGTTGCCGGAACCTGGCCCTGCTCGGCCACGCTGGCCTGGAGTTTGGCCAACTGGCTGTCCTTGAGCTGGATCAGCCGCTGCAGCTTGTCCAACTGGCTCTGCAGGTCGTCGACCCGACTCTTCAGCTCGGCGCTTTCGCGACGCGACGAATCGAGGCTCTCCTGCGTGACCGCCAGCTTGTCCACCAGCGCCTTGCTGTTGCCGCCGCCGGTTCCGCCGGCTTCGCTGCCGCTGGTGGCGCTGCCGGCTTCCGGAGCCACGAGGCGGAGGTTGTCGCTACGCTCGCTCTGCGCGGGCGCGGCGCCCGCTTCGGCGCGGCGTGTGGCATCCAGTTGCCGGGCGCCAGGTGCCGCGCGGCGACCCGAGCGCCAGGCGGCGTTCTGCGCAGCGACCTGGGCCAGCGCTTCGCTCTGCGAGCGGCTGCGGATCTGCTCGTCGGTGGGCAGGCGCAGTACCTGCCCGCTCTTCATACGGTTGATGTTGCCGTCGAGAAAAGCATCCGGATTTAGGTCTTGGATTGCCAGCATCGCCTGGTGGACGGTTCCGCCGCTGCGGACCTGCTGGGCGACTTCCCAGAGGGTGTCGCGGGAAGTGGTGCGGTATTCGCTGCTGGCAACGCGTGGAGCGGATGCCGCCGGAGCCGAGGGACGTGGCGCGGTCGCGGGCGCTGCGCTCGGGGCCGGAGCCGGGCGCGGCGCGGTGGCTACCGGCGGACGCGTGAGCGGCCTGGCGACCGGCAGTTGCGGCGCTACGGCGGCCGCGGTTTCCGGGGAATACAGCGGCGGGTCGAGCAGCAGGGTGTACTCGCGCAGCAGACGACCGCTCGGCCAGAGCACTTCCACCATGAAGTTGAGGTAGGGCTCGCGTACCGGCTTGGAAGAGGTCACACGGATGACGTTCTTGCCGTTGGCATTCAGGACCGGGGTGAACTTGAGGTCGGTGAGGAAGAACTGGCGGTCGACGCCGGCCTTGGCGAAATCTTCGGGAGAGGCCAGTTTCGGCCGGACTTCGTCGGTTTCGAGCCCCTTGACGTCGAGGAGCTCGATCTCCGCCTGCAACGGTTGGTTCAACGCGGATTTCAGTGTGACTTCGCCCAAGCCCAGCGCATACGTCATCCCTGAGGTGAGCGACGTAGCGGCTGCGATTGCCAGCACCAGTTTGCGAACCCGAACCATAGTGTTTTCCCTTGTTTTCGCCTTCCCCCCGAAAACCCGAGGAGAAACTAGATACTCGCTGCCCGCTCCATCCTGCGATGGTCCCCGTCAGCGATCAGCCAAGCCCGTAGCAACAAACCTAGAATAGTTCTTCAAACTCAAAGGTAAGTATCTTTTACAGATAGTGTTTTATCAATAACTCAGCCAGTTGCAGCACATTCAGCGCGGCGCCTTTTCGTACATTATCAGAAGCAATCCACAAATTGAGTTCATGGGGATCGTCCAGCCCGCCACGCAGGCGCCCTACGTACACCACGTCCTGACCGACCGCATCCCCGGTGGCCGTCGGATAATCGTCTTCCAGCAACTCTACACCCGGCGCAGTGCCCAGTATTTGACGCACCGCGGCCATGTCCAGCGGCTCTTCGGCGACGAGAGATACGCTGATGCTGTCGCCGAAGAACACCGGCGCCTGAATGAAAGTCGAGGACACCGCCAAGCGCGGCAGGTCGAGGAGCTGCCTGAGCTCGCCAGCCAGACGTTTCTCCAGCGAGCCATGGCCCTGGGCATCGCATGCTTCCACCTGAGCCAGCAAATTGAAGGCGATCTGCCGGTCGAACAGACGCGGCTCCAGAGGGCGCAGGTTGAGCAGTTCCGTGGTCTGCCTGGCCAGTTCGCTGACGCCCTCGCGGCCGCGGCTCGACACCGCCAGGCAGGCGCTGACCGTGACCCGCTGCAATTCGACCAACTGCCGCAACGGTGCCAGCACCACCGCCAACGCAACCGCTACCGGCGACGGGCTGCTCAGTTGCACGGGCAGGCTCAGCGCCTCGATCGCCAGCCCATTGGCCTCGGGCACCGCGCTCGGCGCGCGTTGTGCATCCAGGGCGCCGGTCACGTCGAGCAGCGAGCACCCCGCCGCTTCCGCCCGCGGGGCGTAGGAGCGGGTCAGCGCCGCGCCGGCGACGAAGAACACCAAGGTGGCCTGGGAGAAATCGAAGTCGGCAACGTCGCGCACGCGCAGGTTCTTGCCGCGAAACGGTAGCGATTCGCCGGCGCTTTCAGGGTCGCCGAGAAGGAACAGGTTGCCGACCGGGAAGTCGCGCTCGCCGAACAGTTCGACCAGGGTCTTGCCGACCTCGTCGCTGGCGCCGACTACGGCGATGTCGATGGTTTGGCTCATGACGGAAGCGGCCTCTTGCGAATGGAGAGGCACTTTATAGAGGAAAACCGGAGGGGGAAAGCACGCGGCCCGCCGCCGTTCGCAGCGGGTGCGCGGCTCGGGAGCGGAGAAATCCGCTCCCGGCATCGCCATCAGCGCTCGAGAAGAATCCGCAGCATGCGCCGCAGCGGCTCGGCCGCGCCCCACAGCAACTGGTCGCCCACGGTAAAGGCGCCCAGGTAATGCGAGCCCATGTTCAGCTTGCGCAGGCGACCTACCGGAACGCTGAGGGTGCCGGTGACGGCGGTCGGAGTCAGCTCGCGCATGCTGATCTCGCGCTGGTTCGGCACCAGCTTGACCCATGGGTTGTGCTGGCTGATCAGCCCTTCGACATCGGACAGCGGCACGTCCTTGTTCAGCTTGATGGTCAGCGCCTGGCTGTGGCAACGCATTGCGCCGATGCGCACGCAGATGCCGTCCACCGGGATCGGGTTCTTGAACCGCCCGAGAATCTTGTTGGTCTCGGCCTGCCCCTTCCACTCCTCGCGGCTCTGGCCATTGGGCAGCTCCTTGTCGATCCACGGGATCAGGCTGCCGGCCAGCGGCACGCCGAAGTTTTCCGTCGGGAAGGCTTCGCTGCGCTGCATCTCGGCGACCTTACGGTCGATGTCCAGGATGGCGCTGGCCGGGTTGGCCAGTTCGTCGGCCACGGAGGCTTCGATGGCGCCCATCTGCTTGATCAGTTCACGCATGTTCTGCGCGCCGGCGCCGGAAGCCGCCTGGTAGGTCATGGCGCTCATCCACTCGACCAGGCCGGCCTCGAACAGGCCGCCGAGGCCCATCAGCATCAGGCTGACGGTGCAGTTACCGCCAATGTAGTTCTTCACCCCGCCGTCGAGCTTCTGATCGATCACCTTGCGGTTGACCGGGTCGAGCACGATCACCGCGTCGTCGTCCATGCGCAGGCTGGAGGCGGCATCGATCCAGTAGCCCTGCCAGCCGGCTTCGCGCAGCTTGGGGAAGACTTCGCTGGTGTAGTCGCCGCCCTGGCAGGTGAGGATCACGTCCAGACCTTTGAGCTCGTCGATGCTGTAGGCGTCCTTCAGCGGAGCGACGTCCTTGCCCACGTCGGGGCCCTGGCCACCGACGTTGGAGGTGGTGAAGAACACCGGTTCGATCAGGTCGAAGTCCCGCTCTTCCAGCATCCGCTGCATGAGCACGGAACCGACCATGCCGCGCCATCCGATCAAACCTACACGTTTCATCGCAACCGTACCTTTATTGTCGAAATCGCCCGCCGAATCGCGGCGGGCCGAAGAGATTAACGCCTGAAACCTCAGAGTGCACGCAGTGCCGCGACCACCGCATCGCCCATCTCGGCGGTGCCGACCTTGCGCATTCCGGCGGAATGGATGTCGCCGGTGCGCAGGCCCTGGTCGAGCACCTTGCTGACCGCCTGCTCGATGGCGTCGGCCGCCGTGGTCTGGTTGAAGCTGTAGCGCAGCATCATGGATACCGAGAGGATGGTCGCCAGCGGGTTGGCGATGCCCTGCCCGGCGATGTCCGGCGCGGAACCGTGGCACGGCTCGTACATGCCCTTGTTGCTGGCGTCCAGCGAGGCCGACGGCAGCATGCCGATGGAGCCGGTGAGCATCGAGGCTTCGTCGGAGAGGATGTCGCCGAACATGTTGTCGGTGACGATCACGTCGAACTGCTTGGGCGCGCGGACCAGTTGCATGGCGGCGTTATCGACATACATGTGCGACAGCTCGACCTGCGGGTAATCCTTGGCCACTTCCTCGACCACTTCGCGCCAGAGCTGACTGGAGGCGAGCACGTTGGCCTTGTCCACCGAGCACAGCTTGTTGCCGCGCACGCGCGCCATGTCGAAGCCGACGCGCGCGATGCGGCGGATTTCGCTCTCGCTGTAGGGCAGCGTGTCGAAGGCCTTGCGCTCGCCGTTCTCCAGGGTCTCGGTGCCACGCGGGGCGCCGAAGTAGATGCCGCCGGTGAGTTCGCGAACGATCAGGATGTCCAGGCCGGAAACCACTTCGGGTTTCAGCGACGAGGCGTCGGCCAGTTGCGGGTAGAGGATCGCCGGACGCAGGTTGGCGAACAGGCCCAGTTGCGAACGGATCTTCAGCAGGCCGCGCTCGGGACGGATGTCGCGCTCGATCTTGTCCCACTTCGGCCCGCCGACCGCACCGAGCAGCACCGCATCGGCCGCACGGGCGCGCGCCAGGGTCTCGTCGGCCAGCGGCACGCCATGCTTGTCGATGGCGGCGCCGCCGATCACGTCTTCGATCAGTTCGAAGCCCAGGCTGTACTTCTCGTTGGCCAGGTTCAGCACCTTGACCGCCTCGGCCATGATTTCCGGACCGATGCCGTCGCCAGGGAGAACCAGAATCTGCTTGCTCATGCTTTTCTCTCGTTGGGTGCCGCCTGGCACCGGTAAAAAATCAACGTTCGGCCCAGATCAGCAGTACGTCGGTGCTGAAGGAGCCGTCGTCGGCAATCTCGAAATACTCGCGAACCTCGTCGCCCACCGCCTGCTGCATCGCCCGGATCGCCGCGCGGAACACGTCCGGCGTGCGCATGCGTTCGACCCAGGAGCTGTACTCCAGGCGCAGGCGCTGGCGGCTGCACGCGGTCACCACCAGACCGGCCTCGCCGAGCTGGCGGGTCCACTCGGAGGGCGAATAATCGCGTACATGGCTGCTGTCGCGCAGCACTTCCACCGTTTGCAGATGCGTATCGAACAACGGCAGGCCGGGCGCCGCGACATCGACGAAGGCGGCCACGCCGCCCGGCTTGAGCACCCGGCGCACTTCGCGCAGGGCCTGGCCGAGATCACTCCAATGGTGCGCGGAGTAGCGGCTGAAGACGAAATCGAAGCGGGCATCGGCGAACGGCAGGTGCTCGGCCGCGCCGCATTGGGTGCGGATGTTGCCCAGGCCGCGCTCGCCGGCGGCCTTGGCCACCACGTCGAGCATGTCCTGCGACAGGTCGTAGGCGACCACTTCGGCCACCGCCGGTGCGACATGGAACGCCACGTGGCCGGCGCCACAGCCGAGATCGAGCAGACGCGCATCGGCGCGGCCGGCGACCGCGGCCTGGAGGGCGGCGAATTCGCTGCCCTGCGCATGCACCGCGCTGTTCAGGTAGGCGTTGGCCTGTTCGCCGAACTGCGTCTGCACCACCTGGGAATGGGCTTTCTGATTCACGTCGTGACTCCGCGTAGAGGGCAAGGTGCGCATGGCGCACCTTACGGCGCGCCGCTTACTTGATGGCGCCGAACAGCCAGGGCTGGCGCTGCTGGTGACCGGCCTCGAACTGCTTGATGGCATCGGCGTCCTGAAGAGTCAGGCCGATGTCGTCGAGCCCGTTGAGCAGGCAATGCTTGCGGAAGGCGTCGACCTCGAACGAATAGCTCTTGCCGTCCGGTCGGGTCACCGTTTGCGCGGCCAGGTCGACGGTCAGCAGGTAGCCCTCGGTGGCCTCGACCTGCTCGAACAGCTCGTCGACTTCCTCGTCCTTCAGGATGATCGGCAGCAGGCCGTTCTTGAAGCTGTTGTTGAAGAAGATGTCGGCGTAGCTCGGCGCGATCACGCTGCGGAAGCCGTACTCGTCCAGCGCCCAGGGCGCGTGCTCGCGGGAGGAACCGCAGCCGAAGTTTTCACGGGCAAGGAGCACGCTGGCGCCCTGGTAGCGCGGGAAATTCAGCACGAAATCCTTGTTGATCGGGCGCTTGCTGTTGTCTTGGTTCGGCTGGCCGATATCGAGGTAGCGCCACTCGTCGAACAGGTTCGGCCCGAAGCCGGTGCGCTTGATCGACTTGAGGAACTGCTTGGGGATGATCTGATCGGTGTCGACGTTGGCGCGGTCGAGCGGCGCGACGAGACCGGTGTGCTGGGTAAAGGCTTTCATGTCTGCTTCCTCAGGCCTGGATCAATTCGCGAACATCGATGAAACGGCCGGTCACCGCGGCGGCGGCGGCCATCGCCGGGCTGACCAGATGGGTGCGCCCACCGGCGCCCTGGCGGCCTTCGAAGTTGCGGTTGGAGGTGGAAGCGCAATGTTCACCGCTGCCGAGCTTGTCCGGGTTCATCGCCAGGCACATCGAGCAGCCGGGCTCGCGCCATTCGAAACCGGCGTCGAGGAAGATCTTGTCCAGCCCCTCCTCCTCGGCCTGCTGTTTGACCAGCCCGGAACCCGGAACCACCATCGCCTGGATCACGTTGGCCGCGACCTTGCGGCCCTTGGCCACTTCGGCGGCGGCGCGCAGGTCTTCGATCCGCGAGTTGGTGCAGGAACCGATGAACACGCGGTCCAGCTTGATATCGGTGATCGCCTGGTTGGCGGCCAGGCCCATGTACTTGAGTGCGCGCTCGATCGAATCGCGCTTGACCGGATCGGCCTCGCGCGCCGGGTCAGGCACGTTCTGGTCGACGGCAAGGACCATCTCCGGCGAGGTGCCCCAGCTGACCTGCGGCTTGATGTCCTCGGCACGCAGCTCGACCACGGTATCGAAATGCGCGTCGTCGTCCGACACCAGGTCGGCCCAGGCCGCCACGGCCTTGTCCCAATCCTCGCCCTTGGGCGAATACGGGCGGCCCTTCACGTAGTCGATTGTCTTCTGGTCCGCGGCGACCATGCCGACGCGGGCACCGGCCTCGATGGACATGTTGCAGATGGTCATGCGGCCTTCCATCGACAGATCGCGGATCGCGCTGCCGGCGAATTCCAGCGCATGGCCGTTGCCGCCGGCGGTGCCGATCTTGCCGATCACCGCGAGGACGATGTCCTTGGCGGTCACGCCGAAGGGCAACTTGCCTTCGACGCGCACCTGCATGTTCTTCATCTTCTTGGCGATCAGGCACTGGGTGGCGAGCACGTGCTCGACTTCCGAAGTGCCGATGCCGTGTGCCAGCGCGCCGAACGCGCCATGGGTCGAGGTGTGCGAGTCACCGCAGACCACGGTCATGCCCGGCAGGGTCGCGCCCTGCTCCGGGCCGATCACGTGGACGATACCCTGGCGCACGTCGTTCATCTTGAATTCGAGGATGCCGAAGTCGTCGCAGTTCTCGTCCAGAGTCATCACCTGGATGCGCGAGACTTCGTCGGAGATCGCCGCAAGGCCGCCCTGTCGCTCGGTGCGGGTAGTCGGCACGTTGTGGTCGGGCGTGGCGATGTTGGCGTCGATGCGCCAGGGTTTGCGACCGGCCAGGCGCAGGCCTTCGAACGCCTGCGGCGAGGTCACCTCGTGAAGGATGTGGCGGTCGATGTAGATCAGCGACGACCCATCGTCGCGCCGCTTCACTTCATGGGCTTCCCAGAGCTTGTCGTAGAGCGTCTTGCCGGCCATTTCGGTTGTTCCTCATCGGTACTTTTCTATGCCGGGGTGGCGATGCATGAAAACCCACCTGGCTTGTAGGGCGAATGCTAAAGGGAGCGCCTGGATAACTCCAATTCATCTTTTTCATCAGGCGCATTCCCGCGGGGAATGACTTGAGCTATAACGCCAGGAAAAGCCGCAAAGCGCGCGCTCAAGGGATCTGCCGTGGACCTCGCCAACCTCAACGCCTTCATCGCCGTCGCCGAAACCGGCAGTTTTTCGATAGCCGGTGAACGCCTGCACCTGACCCAACCGGCGGTAAGCAAGCGCATCGCCGCCCTCGAGCAGCAGCTCAAGGTGCGCCTGTTCGACCGCCTAGGCCGCGAAGTCAGCCTCACCGAAGCCGGTCGCGCGCTGCTGCCGCGCGCCTATCGCATCCTCAACGTGCTCGACGATACGCGCCGCGCGCTGACCAACCTGAGCGGCGACATCAGCGGCCGGCTGACCCTCGCCACCAGCCATCACATCGGACTGCATCGCCTGCCGCCGCTGCTGCGCGCCTTCACCCGCGCCCATCCGCAGGTGGCGCTGGACATCCAGTTCCTCGATTCGGAAGTGGCCTACGAGGAAATTCTCCATGGCCGCGCCGAGCTGGCGGTGATCACCCTGGCGCCGGCCACGGCGGCGCCGGTGAAAGCGGTGCCGGTATGGAGCGACCCGCTGGATTTCGTCGCCGCGCCCGAGCACCCGCTGGCCTTGAAGCAGCAGATCAGCCTGGAGGACGTCGCCAAGCACCCGGCGGTGTTTCCCGGCGGCAACACCTTCACCCATCACATCGTGCAGCGGCTGTTCGAGGGCCAGGGGCTCACGCCGAACATCGCCATGAGCACCAACTACCTGGAGACGATCAAGATGATGGTGTCCATCGGACTGGCCTGGAGCGTGCTGCCGCGGACCATGCTCGACGAGCAGGTGGCGCGTCTGCCGCTGGGCGGTATCCAGCTCAATCGCCAGCTGGGCTATATCCTGCACACCGAGCGAACGCTGTCGAACGCGGCAAAAGCCTTCATGGCCCTGCTCGACCGCAGCGCCGATGGTTGCGCTGGCGTCAGGACGGACGCTAACGTAGCCACATAATGGCATTCTGCCGCTGCACGACCCTGTCGCGTGGCCGCCAGCACCAAGAAGAATCGCGATGGCCGACAAGCGCCGCTTCCCCAATCCTCGCATCGTTCCGCAAGACTCGCCTGGCTTCGACGATATCTGGCACGACGCGCCTCTGCTGCTGGCGGCGCTGGACGGTGCGCACCTCGGCATCTGGTACTGGTCCGTCGACAGCGGCGAACTCCATGCCTCGCCGAGCGCGCTCAGGCTATTCGGCCTCGATGGCAGCGGCCGGGCGGGCGCCGTCGATTACCTGAGCCAGGTGCCGGACGAGGAACAGGGCGAGGTCCTGGCGATCTTCCAGGCGCTGGCCGAAGGCAGTGCGCAGACCTATCGCCACCGGATGCACCGCGCCGACGGCGGTCTGTACTGGCTGGAACTCGGTGGCAGCCTGCGCCAGCGCGAAGACGGCCGCCTTCTGCTCGGCGTATGCCGCGGCATCGACGAGCAACAGGCGCGCGAGGAAGCGCTGATCAGTTCAGAGCACCGCTTCTCCAGCCTGTTCGAGATGAGCCCGGACGCGATCTTCCTGGTGAAGTACCCCGACGGGCTGCTGATCGAAACCAACCACCAGTTCAAGACCCTGTTCGGCTGGAGCCGCGCACAGACGCAAAACCGCACCACCCAGGACATCGGGCTGTGGGTCAACCTGGCGCAACGGGACTTCATCATCCGCAGCGTCTCGCTGACCTCGGACCCGGTGATCCAGGAGGTCCAACTGCGAACCCAGGACGGCCGCGTGCTCGACGGCACGCTGTCCTGCAAGCACCTGGAAATCCACGACGAGCCCTTCCTGCTTTGTACCTTCCTCGACACCAGCGAGCGCAAACGCGCTGAATCCGCGCTGCGCGCCAGTGAAAACAAGTTCGCCAACGCCTTCCTCAGCAGCCCCGATGCGGTGGTGATCACCGAACTGCTCAGCGGGCGCTTCCTCGAGATCAATCCGGGCTTCGAGCGCCAGTTCGGCTGGAGCAAGGCCGAAGCCCTCGGCCGCACCTCGATGGACCTGGGCATCTGGAGCGACCTCAGTGAACGCCAGCGCATGCTCGAAGCCCTGAAGCAAGGCCATTTCCGCGACCTCGAGGCACACCTTTACCATCGCGATGGCCGGCGAAGCATCAACCTGCTGTACGGCGGGGAGGTGGAACTCGAAGGCCAGCGCTGCCTGGTGCTGACGGTGCGCGACATCACCCGCCAGCGCGAACAGGAGCAGGCGCTGAAAGTCAGCCAGGAACGCCTGCAACTGGCGCTGGAATCCGCCTCCCTGGGCACGTGGAACTGGCACATTCCGAGCGACGCGCTGTACGGCTCCGCGCGCTCATCGGCGCTTCACGGGCTCGCCGAGCAGCCCTACCAGGGCAACTTCCAGGACTTCTTCAGCAGCGTCTATCTGGACGACCGGATCAAGATCCGCAAGACCTACCGGGCGCTGCTCGCCAGCCGCCGCACCGAGTACCAGAACGTCTACCGCACGCGCCTCGCCGACGGGCGCCTGCGCTACCTGGAAAACACCGCCAAGCTCTACCGCGACGAGCGTGGCAAGCCGCTGCGCATGGCCGGCATCCTGGTCGACATCACCGACCGGGTGGAGCGCGAACAACGCCTGGCGGCCTCGGAGGAGAAGTTCGCCACCCTGTTCGAGGCCAGCCCCGATCCGATCTGCGTGAACTGCGTGGACCCAGGCACCTTCATCGAAATCAACCCGAGCTTCACTGCCACCTTCGGCTGGAAGCCCGAGGACGCGGCCGGCAAGAGCGCCGAGCAGCTGAATTTCTGGGCCGACCCGGAACAGCGCCAGCGGCTCTATGAGCGCATTCAAACCGAACGCGAACTGACCAACATCGAAGCGCACTTCCGCACGCGCGCCGGCCAGGAGCTGACCTGCGTGATCTCCAGCCGCTTCATCCATGTCGACGGCGCGCTGTGCATCACCACCACCTTCCGCGACATCACCAAACGCAAGCGTGCCGAAGCCGCGCTGAAGGCCAGCGAGGAGAAGTTCGCCAAGGCGTTCCACTCCAGCCCGGACGCCATCACCATCAGCGAGCGCGACAGCGGCCGCTACATCGAGGTCAACGAGGGCTTCACCCGGCTCACCGGCTACCGTGCCGACGAGGTCATTGGCAAGAGCGTGTTAGAGCTCGACATCTGGGCCGACCCCGCCGAGCGCGAGGCGATGATCGAGACGCTGAAGCGCGATGGCCGGGTCAAGCACCAGGAGCTGCGCGGCCTGCATCACAACGGCGAGATTCTCACCTTCGAGGTGTCGGTAGAGCCCATCGAGCTGAACGGCGTGCACTGCCTGCTGCTCACGGCGCGCGACATCAGCCAGTTGAAGGCCGCGCAGGCCCAGGTGCAGCACCTGGCCTATCACGATTCACTGACCAACCTGCCGAACCGCGCGCTGCTGATGGACCGCCTCAAGCAGCAGATCGCCCTGCTCCGCCGCCACGGCATGCGCGGCGCGCTGATGTTCGTCGACCTCGATCACTTCAAGCACATCAACGACTCCCTCGGCCACCCGGTCGGCGACGCCGTGCTGAAGATGATCACCGCACGCCTGGAAGCCAGCACGCGCCAGGAGGACACCGTCGCCCGCCTGGGCGGCGACGAGTTCGTCGTGCTGCTGTCCGGGCTGGAGGGCGAACGCGGCGAAGTCACCCGCCGGGTCCGGCAGATCGCCGACAAATTGCGCCGGCTGCTCGCCGAACCCATGTTGCTCGACGGCCAGCGCCTGCAGGTGACGCCGAGCATCGGCATCGCGCTGATTCCCGATCACGGCAGCACCCCGGCGGACCTGCTCAAGCGCGCCGACATTGCCCTGTACAAGGCCAAGGAACAGGGGCGCAACGCCATCCAGCTGTTCCGCAGCAGCATGCAGGAAGCCGCCAGCGAACGTCTGCGCCTGGAAAACGACCTGCGCCTCGCACAGGCACGCAACGAATTCGACCTGCACTTCCAGCCGCAGGTGGACGCCCGCAGCGGCCGCATCGTCGGTTCCGAGGCGCTGTTGCGCTGGGAGCATCCGACGCTGGGGCCGCGCCCACCGGGGCAGTTCATCCAGATCCTGGAGGAAAGCGGGCTGATCTACGAAGTCGGCGGCTGGGTGCTGCAGCGCGCCTGCGAGGTCTGCGCCGAGCTGCTGCGCGACGGACTGATCGATGCGCAGCGCTTCAGCCTGTGCATCAACATCAGCCCGCGCCAGTTCGGCCACAGTGACTTCGTCGCCCGTGTCGAACGCTGCCTGGAACAGAGCCAACTGCCGGAAACCCTGCTGAAGCTGGAGATCACCGAAAGCATCGTGATCCAGAACCTCGAGGAGACCATCGGCAAGATGCTGCGCCTCAAGCGCCTGGGCCTGACCTTCGCGATGGACGATTTCGGCACCGGCTACTCGTCGCTGACCTACCTCAAGCAGCTACCGGTGGACATGCTGAAGATCGACCAGTCGTTCGTCCGCGACGCGGTGAACAACCCCAGCGATGCGGAAATCGTCCGCGCCATCATCGCCATGGCGCGCGCACTGGGCCTGGAAATCCTCGCCGAGGGCGTCGAGCAGAAGGACCAGCTCGCGCTTCTCCAGCGCCAGGGCTGCCATCTCTATCAGGGCTACCTGTTCAGCAAGCCGCTGCCGCTGGAGCGGTTCCGCGAACTGCTGAAAAGCGCGGCGCCGGCCGACTGACCCAGAGCGGAAACGGCGGGCAAGAAAAAGGGGCGCCGCGGCGCCCCTTTTCGTCTTTGACGATGACTCAGCTGTTCAGCGCCGGACGCTCGCTGGCGATCGGAATGCGCTTGGCCTTCGCTTCTTCCGGTACGACACGCAGCAGGTCGATGCTGAGCAGCCCGTTGGCCAGTCCGGCCGATTTCACTTCGATGTGGTCGGCGAGGCGGAACGACAGCTTGAAGCCACGCTGGGCGATGCCCTGGTGCAGGAAGGTGACGTTTTCCTCGCTGCGCTCGCGCTTGCCGCCGCTGACGGTCAGTACGCCGCGCTCGACCTGCAACTCGAGATCGGACTCCTGGAAACCGGCCGCAGCGATGACGATGCGGTACTGGTCGTCGGCGTGCTTCTCGACGTTGTAGGGTGGGTACGAGCTGCCGGCGTCATTGCGCAGGGCCGACTCGAAGAGATCGTTGAAACGATCGAAACCGATGGATTGGCGGAACAGTGGAGCCATGGAAAGAGCAGTACTCATGTCGAATCTCCTGAATAATCAGCAAGTGGTAAGTGGCGGAAACCCGTCTTCGGCATCCCCGCGAGAACCAAGATGAGGACGCAGAAAACGATTTCAAGCTCGCCGAAAAATACCGTTCGTCAGGAAATCTTCAGGACGAAAACAGTCGCAGCACCCAACGCCCTGCTGGACTTGGGTGGTCGCTGAGTTGGAGGGAACTCAGGCGATTCGCATCGCCGGCAGCGCCTTCGGGTCCACGCCGAGCAGGCGGTCGATCAGGGGGCAGTCGCTCTCCCGGCGGATCGCGCCGAACAGCTCCACCGCCTCGGGATAGCTGCGCATCAGCATGGCCAGCCACTGCTTGAGGCGCCCCGGCGCATAGCGCGGCGACAGCTTGCGCCGTGCCTGCACCCAGAACGCGCGCAACAGCGGCAGCAGCTCGCTCCAGGTCATCGGTTCGACCGCTCGCCCGGCCTCCGCCGCGGCGATCTGCCGGGCGAGATCCGGGCAGGAAACCAGTCCGCGACCGAGCATGATGTCGCGCGCGCCGCTGATCTCGCGGCAGCGCCGCCAGTCCTCCAGCGTCCAGATATCGCCGTTGGCGTACACCGGTACCGGCACCACCTCCTGCACGCGCGCCACCCATTCCCAGTGCGCCGGCGGCTTGTAGCCCTGCACCTTGGTTCGCGCATGGACCACGATCTGCGCGGCGCCAGCATCCGAAAGCGCCCGCGCGCAATCCAGCGCGACATCGGGGCTGTCGAAACCCAGGCGCATCTTAGCCGTGACCGGAATCGCCGCCGGCACGCCGCGGCGAACCTCAGTGACGATCGCGTGAAGCAGCTCGGGCTCCCTGAGCAACACCGCACCGCCGCGCGACTTGTTCACGGTCTTCGCCGGGCAGCCGAAGTTGAGGTCGATCACCGGCGCGCCCAGGCCACAGGCGAAGGCCGCGTTGTCGGCCAGGCAGGCGGGATCGGAGCCGAGCAGTTGCACCCGCATCGGCGTGCCGGACGGCGTGCGCGAACCGTCGCGCAGTTCCGGCGCCAGCTTGTGGAAGTGCGAGGCGGGCAACAGCCGGTCGCTGACGCGGATGAACTCGGTGACGCACCAGTCGACGCCGCCGACGCCGGTCAGCACATCGCGGAGAATCTCATCGACCAGCCCCTCCATGGGCGCCAGGGCGATCTGCATAACGGCGGTCTCGCGGAAAAAGTCGCGTAGTTTACGTGCCCCGTCCGGGCGGGCACAGGGGCCGGGAGCTATCGCCGGCGCCGGCTGTCTGTGTAGACAGGACATGGAGAATCGACGATGAACCTGCAAAGAAGCCTGCTTGCCGCGCTGCTCACGGTTTCCTGCGGACTGGCCACGGCCAGCCCGCCACCGGCGATGGGGAACGGCGCGATGGCGCCGCCAGCGGAAAACCCGGCGCCCGATTCGCCGGCACGGCTGATCGTAAGTCGCGACGAGGAAGGGCTGAATGCCTGCACGGTAGACCTGTACGTCCAGAGCCAGATGGCGGCACAGATACCGCCGGGCGAACAGGTGGTGCTGGAAGTGGCGGCCGGCGATATCGCCCTGAGCGTCGCACAGGCCGGCTCGGCGCTGTGCAAGCCGGACCAGGCCCAGGTCAGCGTACAGTCGGTGCTTCTGCAGCCGGGCGAGACCCGCGGCTACAAGGTGATGCAGAACGCGTCCGGATTCTTCCTCTCGCCGCAGATCGAGTGACTCAGCCCCTGGCGGCGGCAGGAAGCAGCGCGCGCCCGTAACCCTCGACGAACTCTGCAGGCATTCGCTTGGGGCGGCCGGTGGACAGTTCGATGCAGACGAAGGTGGTCTGCGCGCGCAGCAGCACGCTGGCATCGCTGCCCCGTATCAACTGGAAGTGCCGGTTCATACGCAGGCGCTGATCGGATTCGACGATCCAGGTCGCCATGCGCAGCTCGTCGCCCTCGTAGGCAGCGGCCAGGTAATCGATCTCGTGCCGCACCACGGCCATCGCCCGGTCGAGCCGGCGGTACTCGGCCAGGTCCAGACCCAGGCTCTGCGAATGGCGCCAGGCGCAGCGCTCCAGCCAGCTGACGTAAACCGCATTGTTGGCGTGGCCGAGGCCGTCGATGTCTTCGGCGGCGACCTGGATGTCGGTCAGGAAAGGCTCGGGGAAATCCCAGTTCACGGTTCGACTCCCGGTTGGCAAAGACTGCGAGTCTAGCGGTTGCGATGCGCCGAACGAAAATCCGGCGACAGAAAAACAAAAGGGCCACCCAATGAGGGGTGACCCTTAACATCCCGTAAGACACGGGTAAAAAAATGGCGTCCCCTAGGGGACTCGAACCCCTGTTACCGCCGTGAAAGGGCGGTGTCCTAGGCCACTAGACGAAGGGGACGAAACCTTCGAAAAACAAGGCCAGCACCTGGCTGGCCTTGTCCGTGAATTGGTGGAGCTAGACGGGATCGAACCGTCGACCTCTTGCATGCCATGCAAGCGCTCTCCCAGCTGAGCTATAGCCCCGGATTTATCGTCTCTCGACTCGCGGCGCCGAAACGTCGCTGCTGGAATAATGGCGTCCCCTAGGGGACTCGAACCCCTGTTACCGCCGTGAAAGGGCGGTGTCCTAGGCCACTAGACGAAGGGGACGCAAGCCCTTCTACAACATCAACCAGTTCGTGAACTGACCGTGGCAAATTGGTGGAGCTAGACGGGATCGAACCGTCGACCTCTTGCATGCCATGCAAGCGCTCTCCCAGCTGAGCTATAGCCCCGTCTCGAGGACGGGGCGCATAGTAGGTAAGGACCTTGGGGCTGTCAACAGTATTTTTGCCGACTTTGAAAATTTTCCGCCATAAGAACAATTACTTAAAAGCGAAGGTGGCAGAAAGGCGACTGCGACATCCACGCCCGTCAGGCGATCGCCGCGAGCAGCTTCTCCCATTCCTTGGTTTCTTTCTTCGACACCCCGCCCAGCAGCTCCAGCGCCTGGCGCAGGCGGAAGCGGGTCAGGTCCGGGCCGAGGATCTCCATGGCATCGAGCACCGACACCGAACTGGCCTGGCCGGTGATCGCCGGGAACATCAGCGGCATCAGATCGCGCAGTTTGAGCTGCAGCGATTCGGCCACCGCCTGGATGCAGCCGGTGATGCGCTCCTTCTCCCACTGGCGCAGCGCTTCGAGCTTCCACAGCACCAGTTGCATCACCTGGCGCACCTGATCGGCGGACAGCTTCTTGTGCTCGAACAGGCTCGCGTCCAGGTTCAGCCCGCCGGAGAAGAAGAACCCGGCCAGCGGCGCGATCTGGCTCAGGGTTTCCACCCGGCCCTGAACGTGCGGAGCGATCTTCATCAGGTAGTCGGGATTCAGCGCCCACTTCTGCACTTCGGCGGCGAAACGCTCCACCGGCAGTTCACGCAGCCACTGGCCGTTGAGCCAGGAGAGCTTCTCCAGATCGAAGATCGGCCCACCGAGCGACACGCGGTTGACGTCGAAATGCTCGATCATCTCCGCGAGGGAGAATTTCTCGCGCTCGTCGGGCATCGACCAGCCCATGCGCCCGAGGTAATTGAGCATCGCCTCGGGAAGGAAGCCCATGCGCTCGTAGAAGGTGACCGAGGTCGGGTTCTTGCGCTTGGACAGCTTGCTCTTGTCCGGATTGCGCAGCAGCGGCATGTAGCACAGCGCCGGCTGCTCCCAGCCGAAGTATTCGTACAGCTTGATCAGCTTGGGCGCCGACGGCAGCCACTCTTCGCCACGCAGCACGTGGGTGATGTTCATCAGGTGGTCGTCGACGACGTTGGCGAGGAAGTACGTCGGCAGGCCATCGGTCTTCATCAGCACCTGCATATCCATGCGGTCCCACGGAATCTCGACGTTGCCGCGCAGCATGTCCGGCACCACGCAGATGCCTTCGCTGGGCACCTTCATGCGGATCACGTGGGGCTCGCCGGCGGCCAGGCGCCGCTGCACCTCCTCGTCGGAGAGCAGCAGACCGCGACCGTCGTAGCGCGGCGTCTCGCCGCGCGCGATCTGCTCGGCGCGCATCTGGTCGAGTTCTTCCGGGGTGCAGAAGCAGTAGAAGGCATGGCCTTTCTCGACCAGCTCCAGCGCGTACTTGCGGTAGATCTCGCCGCGCTCGCTCTGCCGGTAGGGACCGTGCGGGCCGCCGACGTCCGGACCCTCGTCCCACTCGATGCCGAGCCAGCGCAGGGCGTCGTAGATCTGCTGTTCGGATTCGCGCGTCGAGCGGACCTGGTCGGTGTCCTCGATGCGCAGGATGAACTGGCCGCCGTGCTGGCGCGCGAAACACAGGTTAAACAGGGCGATGTAAGCGGTGCCGACGTGCGGATCGCCAGTGGGCGACGGCGCGATGCGGGTACGGACGGTGGTCATGGCGTCTCTCGAAACGGGGGGCGGAACGGAGGGTCGATCAAAGCCGCGATGTTAACAGGCGTGCGGCGGATGGCTCCAGCAAGCGACCGTTCTCAACCGGCAGGTGGGTCATCAGGAAATCAAGGAAGGCCTTGACCTTCATCGCCTGGAAGCGCCGCGACGGATACAGCGCGTAAAGCTCGCCCATCGGCAGGCGTGCATCCGGCAGCAGCTCGATGAGCTGCCCGGAGCGGACCTCCTCCTCGCACATCATCATCGGCAGCGCCGCGATGCCGGCACCGGCCAGGGCCGCCTCGCGACCGAAGCTGATGTTGTTCGAGGAAAGCACCCGATGGCAGGGAATGTTCTGCCCGAGTATCGGCCAGTAGCGCGGAGAGTCGTGCGGCATCAGGATCGCCCGGTGGGTGGCGAGGTCCGCTTCGTTCCGCGGCGTACCGTTGAGTTCGAGATACAGCGGGCTTGCGCACAGGCGCCGGGGGTTCTCGCAGAGCATCCGCGCGATCAGGCTGGAATCCTGCGGCTGGCCGATGTGGATGACGATGTCGACGCCCTCCTCCACCGGATCGACCTGGCGCGAGGTGAGCTCGACCTCGGCGATGATCTGCGGGTTGTCGCGCATGAAAGCGCCGAGCAGGCGCCCGAGGAACAACTGGCCGAACTCGATCGGCGCGGTGATTCTCAGCAGACCGGAAGGGTCCTTCTGCAACTGGGTGACCGCCTGCTCGGCCTCGGCGAAGTCCAGCATGATCTGCCGGCAGCGCTCGTAGTAGGCCTGCCCGACTTCGGTCAGCCTCAGCTTGCGGGTGGTGCGGTTGAGCAGGCGAACGCCGAGGCGTTCCTCGAGCAGCGCGATGCGCCGGCTGACGGTGGATTTCTGCATGCCCAGGCTCTGCGCGGCCTGGGTGAAGCTGTGGTATTCGACGACCCGGGTAAAAATCAGCGCATCATCAAGACCCATTATTGTTCCCTATACGCAACAAATTTCGGAAGTGTAGCGGCTATATGCCATTCGGGAACACTGGTAGATTCTTCTCCCCAAATTCCAAGAATCGCCTCGAGCCCCGCCCCATGCCCGCGCAACTCAAACGCCGCCTGTTCGTTTTCCTGCTCCTCGTCGCCCTCGTCGTCGGCGCCTTCTTCGCTCACTGGTGGCTAATCGGCCGTTTCCACGAACACACCGACAACGCCTACGTTCAAGGCGAGATCACCCGTATTTCCAGCCAGGTGAGCGCGCGGGTCGTGGAAGTGCTGGTCGACGACAACCAGCAGGTGAACAAGGGCGACCTGCTGATTCGCCTGGAGCCGGACGACTTCCAGCTGGCTCTGGAACGCGCCCGCGCCACCCTCGCCACCCGCGAGGCCGAGCGCGCGCAGGCGCAGAGCCGGCTGACCCAGCAGGGCAGCCTGATCGCCGCCAGCGAGGCGGAGGTCGCCGCCAGCCAGGCGACACTGGGGCGGACGCAGGTCGACCTGTCGCGCGCGCAAGCGCTGCGCAAACCCGGCTACGTCTCCGAAGAACGCGTCACCACGCTGTCCGCCGACAGCCGCGTGGCACGCTCGCAGATGGCCAAGGCGCAGGCGGACCTCGCCGGGCAACGCCAGCAGGTGGAGGCCCTGAACGCCGACCTCAAGCGCCTCGACGCACAGATCGCCAGCGCCCGCGCGGACCTCGCCCAGGCCGAACTGAACCTCACGCGCACCGAAATCCACGCCCCGGTCTCCGGGCTGGTCGGCCAGCGCAGCGCCCGCGCCGGGCAATACACCCAGGTCGGCAGTCACCTGCTGGCGCTGGTGCCGGACGAGGCGATCTGGGTTCAGGCCAACTTCAAGGAAACCCAGATCGGCAAGATGGCGCCGGGACAGAAGGCCGAACTGACCTTCGACAGCTTCCCCGACGCGCCCATCGAAGGCCGTTTGCAGAGTTTGTTCGCCGCCTCCGGCGCGCAGTTCAGCCTGCTGCCGCCGGACAACGCCACCGGCAACTTCACCAAGGTGGTGCAGCGCATCCCGGTGAAGATCGCCATCCCCGCCGACAACCCGCTCAAGGGGCGCATCCGTCCGGGCATGTCGGTGGACGTCGACGTCAGCCTCCAGGCCGCCGAATAGCGTGGCCGGCGATCAACTGATCCGGCCGACCGGCGAGCCCAGCCGGCGCGACTGGATCGCCGTGATGAGCGCCATGCTCGGCGCCTTCATGGCGGTGCTCGACATCCAGATCACCAACTCCTCGCTCAAGGACATCCAGGGCGCGCTGTCCGCCACCCTGGAGGAAGGTTCGTGGATTTCCACCTCCTACCTGGTGGCGGAAATCATCATGATTCCACTCACCGCCTGGCTGGTGCAGCTGCTCTCGGCGCGCCGGTTGGCGGTGTGGGTGTCGCTGGGATTTCTCGCCTCGTCGCTGCTCTGCTCGATGGCCTGGAACCTTGAGAGCATGATCGTCTTCCGCGCGCTGCAGGGCTTCACCGGCGGCGCGCTGATTCCTCTGGCGTTCACCCTCACGCTGATCAAGCTGCCCGAACACCACCGCGCCAAGGGCATGGCGCTGTTCGCCATCACCGCCACCTTCGCGCCCTCCATCGGCCCGACGCTGGGTGGCTGGCTGACCGAGAACTGGGGTTGGGAATACATCTTCTACATCAACGTGCCGCCCGGCTTGCTGATGATCGCCGGGTTGCTCTACGGGCTGGAGAAGAAGGCGCCGCACTGGGAGCTGCTGAAGACCAGCGACTACGCCGGCATCGTCACCCTGGCCATCGGCCTCGGCTGCCTGCAGGTGTTCCTCGAGGAAGGCCACCGCAAGGACTGGCTGGAGTCCTCGCTGATCGTCGGCCTGGGCTCCACCGCGCTGGTCAGCCTGATCCTGTTCGTCATCCTGCAGGTGTCCCGCCCGCATCCGCTGATCAACCTCGGCATCCTGCGCGAGCGCAACTTCGGCCTGACCAGCATCGCCAGCCTTGGCATGGGCCTGGGGCTCTACGGCTCGATCTACCTGCTGCCGCTGTACCTGGCGCAGATCCAGAACTACAACGCGCTGCAGATCGGCGAAGTGATCATGTGGATGGGGTTGCCGCAGCTGGTGCTGATTCCCTTCGTGCCCAAGCTGATGAAGGTGATCCCGCCGAAGCTGCTGTGCGCTGCCGGTTTCGCCCTGTTCGGTTTCTCCAGCTTCGCCTCGGGCGTGCTCAACCCGGACTTCGCTGGCGACCAGTTCCACCCCATCCAGATCATCCGCGCCCTCGGCCAGCCGATGATCATGGTGACCATCTCGCTGATCGCCACTGCCTACATCCAGCCGCAGGACGCCGGCTCGGCCTCCAGCCTGTTCAACATCCTGCGCAACCTCGGCGGTGCGATCGGCATCGCCCTGCTCGCCACGCTGCTGGACAGCCGCACCAAGGTCTACTTCGACTACCTGCGTGAGGCCGTGGTGCCGAGCAACCCGCAGGTCGCCGAACGCCTGAACCTGCTGACCGGGCAACTCGGCAACGAAACCGCGGCGCTGGGCAAGCTCAACGAGATCGTCCACCAGCAGGCGGCGATCATGGCCTACAACGACGCCTTCCACTGCGTGGGCATCGCGCTGGGCATCAGCATGATCGCGGTACTGCTGACACGCGCGCTGCCCAAGGGCATGCAGGGCGGTGGCGGTGGGCATTGACGGCGTGCGGACGGCGGGCCGTGCCGGCCCGAGCGACGAAGGCACGCTGAGATGGTGGACTGAAGGTGGTGGGCTGAAGGTGGTGGGCTGAAGGTGGTGGGCTGAAGCCCAGCCTACGGGCGACGCCGGGGGCGCAGGCGAACCGGTCAGACCTGCAGCAGGCGCTCGCGCAGCTTGTGGATCTCGTCGCGCATCTGCGCGGCGGCTTCGAACTCGAGGTCGCGGGCGAGCTGCATCATCTTTTCCTCCAGCGTGCGGATGCGCTTGTTGATCTCGCTCGGTGAGCGCAGCTCGTTTTCGTAGCGCGCGCTTTCCTCCGCGGCCTTGGCTTCGCCGCGACGCTTCTTGCTGCGCGATCCCGGCACGGTGGCGCCCTCGAGGATGTCCTGAACGTCCTTGGTCACCCCGCGCGGGACGATGCCGTTGGCTTCGTTGAAGGCAATCTGCTTGTTGCGTCGACGCTCGGTCTCGTCGATGGCGCGCTGCATCGAGCCGGTGACGTTGTCGGCGTAGAGAATCGCCCGGCCGTTGAGGTTGCGCGCGGCGCGGCCGATGGTCTGGATCAGCGAGCGCTCGGAACGCAGGAAGCCTTCCTTGTCGGCATCGAGGATCGCCACCAGCGACACCTCGGGCATGTCCAGGCCCTCGCGCAGCAGGTTGATCCCCACCAGCACGTCGAAGGTGCCGATGCGCAGGTCGCGGATGATCTCCACGCGCTCCACGGTGTCGATGTCCGAGTGCAGGTAGCGCACCCGCACGCCGTGGTCGGCGAGGTAGTCGGTGAGGTCTTCGGCCATCCGCTTGGTCAGCGTGGTGACCAGCACGCGCTCGCCGATGGCGACGTTCTTGGTGATTTCCGAAAGCAGGTCGTCGACCTGGGTGGTCGCCTTGCGGATCTCGATCTGCGGGTCGACCAGCCCGGTCGGCCGCACCACCTGCTCGATCACCCGCCCGGCATGCTCCGCCTCGTAAGGCCCGGGCGTGGCGGAAACGAAGATGGTCTGCGGGCTGATCGCCTCCCACTCGTCGAAGCGCAGCGGCCGGTTGTCCAACGCCGACGGCAGGCGGAAGCCGTACTCGACCAGGGTTTCCTTGCGCGAACGGTCGCCTTTGTACATGGCGCCGACCTGCGGCACGCTGACGTGGGACTCGTCGATCACCAGCAGCGCGTCGGCCGGCAGGTAGTCGAAAAGGGTCGGCGGCGCCTCGCCAGGACCGCGCCCGGAGAGGTAGCGCGAGTAGTTTTCGATGCCGTTGCAGTAGCCCAGCTCGAGGATCATCTCCAGGTCGAATCGGGTGCGCTGCTCCAGCCGTTGCGCCTCCACCAGTTTGTGATTCTCTCTCAGGTAATCCAGACGCTGCTTGAGCTCGGCCTTGATGTTCTCCACCGCGCCCAGCAGCGTGTCACGCGGCGTGGCGTAGTGGGTCTTGGGGAAGAAGGTGAAGCGCGCCAGCTTGCGAATTACCTCGCCGGTCAGCGGATCGAAGGCCGACAGGCTCTCCACCTCGTCGTCGAACAGCTCGATACGCACCGCTTCGAGGTCCGATTCCGCCGGGAACACGTCGATCACGTCGCCGCGCACGCGGAAGGTGGCGCGGGCGAAGTCCATCTCGTTGCGCGTGTACTGCAATTCGGTGAGCCGACGCAGCAGCTCGCGTTGGTCGAGCTTGTCGCCACGGTCGACGTGCAGGACCATCTTCAGGTAGGTCTCGGGGCTGCCCAGGCCGTAGATGCACGACACCGTGGTGACGATGATCGCGTCGGAACGCTGGATCAGCGCCTTGGTCGCCGACAGGCGCATCTGCTCGATGTGGTCGTTGATCGAGGAATCCTTCTCGATGTAGGTGTCCGACGACGGCACGTAGGCCTCGGGCTGGTAGTAGTCGTAGTAGGAAACGAAGTACTCCACCGCGTTGTTCGGGAAGAACGCCTTGAACTCGCCATACAGCTGCGCGGCCAGGGTCTTGTTCGGCGCCAGCACCATGGTCGGTCGCTTCACCTGGGCGATCACGTTGGCGATGCTGAACGTCTTGCCGGAGCCGGTCACCCCGAGCAGGGTCTGGTGCGACAGACCTGCCTCGATGCCTTCGACCATCTGTCGGATTGCCTCGGGCTGGTCGCCAGCGGGCTGAAAGCGGGTAACCAGTTGGAACTCGGACATGTGGACCTCGAAGCGGGTGGAAGCGAAACGCGCGAAGGTGACGACGATCACCCCGTAGCGGGAAATTTCCCCGATAACGGCCGTCGATGATATCGCGAGTAGCGGACTCGGCCGCTATAATACCGCCCCGTTTGCGCCTTCCTCAGCGCCTGACGGCAAGGGGGCGCACCGACTATCGCCCTCTTCCCTTCGAGCTCCCCGACCATGAGTTTGTTCTCCGCTGTAGAAATGGCACCGCGCGACCCGATCCTTGGCCTGAACGAGGCGTTCAACGCGGACACCCGAAGCACCAAGGTCAACCTCGGTGTCGGCGTCTACACCAACGAAGAGGGACGAATTCCGCTGCTGCGCGCCGTCGCCGAAGCGGAGAAGGCCCGCATCGCCGCCCATGCGCCGCGCGGCTACCTGCCGATCGATGGCATCGCCGCCTACGACAAGGCCGTGCAGAAGATGCTCTTCGGCGCCGACTCCTCCCTGTTCGCCGAAGGCCGCGTGGTCACCGCCCAGGCCCTCGGCGGCACCGGCGCGCTGAAGGTCGGTGCCGACTTCATCAAGCGCCTGCTGCCCGACGCCGTGGTGGCGATCAGCGACCCGAGCTGGGAAAACCACCGCGCGCTGTTCGAATCCGCCGGTTTCCCGGTGCAGAACTACCGCTACTACGATGCCGCCAGCCATGGCGTCGACCGCGCCGGCCTGCTCGCCGACCTGAAGGCCCTGCCGGCGCGTTCGGTCGTCGTGCTGCACGCCTGCTGCCACAACCCGACCGGCGTCGACCTGCAGCCGGAAGACTGGAAAGCCGTGCTCGAGGTGCTGCGCGAGCGCGAGCACGTGCCCTTCCTCGACATCGCCTACCAGGGCTTCGGCGATGGCATCGACCAAGACGCCGAAGCCGTGCGCCTGTTCGCCGAGTCCGGCCTGGCGTTCTTCGTCTCCAGCTCCTTCTCGAAATCCTTCTCGCTGTACGGCGAGCGCGTCGGCGCGCTGTCCATCGTCACCGGCACGAAAGACGAAGCCGCACGCGTGCTCTCGCAGCTCAAGCGGGTGATCCGTACCAACTACTCCAACCCGCCGACCCACGGCGCCAGCGTCGTCGCCGCCGTGCTCGACAGCCCCGAGCTGCGCGCCCTGTGGGAAGAGGAGCTGGGCGAGATGCGCGAGCGCATCCGCGGCATGCGCGTGGCACTGGTCGATCAGTTGGGTGCCCTGGGCGCCACGCGCGACTTCAGCTTCGTCGCCCGCCAGCGCGGCATGTTCTCCTACTCCGGACTGACCAGCGAACAGGTCGAGCGCCTGCGCAGCGAGTTCGGCATCTACGCCGTCGGCACGGGGCGCATCTGCGTCGCCGCCCTCAACCACGGCAACCTCGGCGCCGTGACCCAGGCCATCGCCAAGGTCCTCTGAAGCGTCGCCGGCAGCTCGCGCTCGCGCGCAGGCTGCCGGCCGATTCAGTCATCGCCCGGCGCTTTGCAGTAGTTGACTTCTTCTTCGTAATCAGTAGGATGCGCGTCGTTGTTCCGCGATAGCTCAGTCGGTAGAGCAAATGACTGTTAATCATTGGGTCCCTGGTTCGAGTCCAGGTCGCGGAGCCAAATTCGAAAGCCTCGGTTGTACCGGGGCTTTTTTGTATCCGCCCGGACTCGCACCAGGGACTGCGTCCCCGGTTATTCGCTTACGCTCACCCCTGCGGGGCCGCGCTGAAGCGCGTTCGGCTGACGCCGTCGAGTCCAGGTCGCGGAGCCAAATTCAAGAAGCCTCGGTCAATACCGGGGCTTTTTTGTGCTCGAAGGAAATCTGCTGAAGCGTGCTTTGCTCCCCTCTCCCATTCATGGGAGAGGGGCCGGGGGTGAGGGCTGCGGAAACACACGGAGCCCAAGCGAACACCATGGCGCCTCCGGCCAAACAAAAAAGCCCTGGGCACCACGCCCGGGGCTTTTCCTTTACCGCGACCCCTTCACAGCGTGATCCGCGTCCCCAGCACCTCGAGAAACTTCGCCAGCCACACCGGGTGGGCGGGCCAGGCCGGGGCGCTGACCAGGTTGCCCTGTACGTGGGCCTGGTCCACCGGGATGTCGATGTACTCGCCACCCGCCAGCCGCACTTCCGGCGCGCAGGCCGGATAGGCGCTGCAGGCGCGGCCTTCGAGCACGCCGGCGGCGGCGAGCAGTTGGGCGCCATGGCAGACGGCGGCGATCGGCTTCTTCGCGGCGTCGAAGGCACGCACCAGCTCCAGCACCTTGGCGTTCAAGCGCAGGTACTCAGGCGCACGGCCACCGGGGATCACCAGCGCGTCGTAATCCTCGGCACGCACGGAGGCGAAATCCGCATTCAGTGCGAACAGGTGACCGGGCTTCTCGCTGTAGGTCTGGTCGCCCTCGAAATCGTGGATCGCGGTGCGCACGGTCTGCCCCGCCTTCTTGTCCGGGCAGACCGCGTGGACGCTGTGGCCGACCATGGCCAGCGCCTGGAACGGCACCATGGTCTCGTAATCTTCGACGTAATCGCCGACCAGCATGAGGATCTTCTTGGCAGCCATGAGCACTCTCCTGAGGGTTGAACAGCAGCGCTACCAGCCTAGTTGGCGAACGGCCGATCCGCGCGGTTTGGATCATCGAAGCGCGTTCAGCGGCGCCGGTCGAGAAGATTCACCACCAGCCGGTCGATCCAGCCCCACAGCCGCTGGTAGAGCCGCTTGAGCAGTGGTCGCGCCCGCCAGTCCTCGAGGGTGATCTCGCGGCTCTCGGCGAAATCAGCGATGAAGCACTCCTCGGCCTCGCGGGTCAGCGTGCGGTCGAAGGTCTCCACATTGGCTTCGAGGTTCCAGCGCAGGTTCCAGTGATCGAAATTGCATGAACCGACGCTGACCCAGCCGTCCACCAGCACCAGTTTCATGTGCAGGAAACGCGGCTGGTACTCGAAGATGCGCACCCCGGCGCGCAGCAGCCGCGCGTAGTAGCGCTGACCGGCGAAGCGGATCGGCGGATGGTCGGTGTTGCGACTGGTCAGCAGCAGGCGCACATCGACGCCGCGGCGCGCGGCTTTCATCAGCAGGCGGCGGACTTTCCAGGTCGGCAGGAAGTACGGGGTCGCCAGCCAGATGCGTTCCCTGGACTGGTTGAGGCTGCGGATCAGCGCGCGGAGGATATCCCGATGCTGGCGCGCCGCGGCGTAGGCCACGCGGCCCATGCCGTCGCCGAGGCTCGGGCTAGGCGGAATGCGCGCAGGCTGCAGCGGATCGCTCGGCCACCAGAAGCGGCGCTCGCCGCAGCGGGCCCACTGGTAGGCGAACAAGGCCCGCCAGTCCTGCATCAGCGGGCCTTCGATCTCCACCATCACCTCATGCCAGGGCAGTTCCGCGATGTCCGGGTTCCAGAACTCGTCGGTGGCGCCGGTGCCACCGACGAACGCCAGGTGCTCGTCCACCAGCAGCAGCTTGCGGTGATCGCGAAACAGGTTGCGCACGCCGCGCTGCCAGCGCAACGGGTTGTACAGGCGCAGCTCGATGCCGGCCGCCTCGATCTGCGCGCGGGCCGCGCTGCCCAGTTTCAGGCTGCCGAATCCGTCGAACAGGCAGCGCACCCGCACTCCGCGCGCCGCCGCGCCGACCAGCGCCTCGATCAGCCGCTGCACGCAAACGCCGTCCTCGACCAGATACAGCTCGAGGTCGACGCGGGTCTGCGCTGCGGCGATGACCTCCAGCATGCGCGGGAAAAAGACCGACCCGTCGACCAGCAGGGCGAAACGGTTGCCGCCGCGCCAGGGGAATACCGCGCCGTCCTGCATCACGCTGGACGCGCTGCCGCGACGGGACTGGCCGGGTTGGAACGGGAAAACGACGGGCGCATGCAAATTCCTGTTTCGGTGCGCGGGACAGCGGTTACAGGCGGCGGCCGGAGGTACGCCGCATCAGGGGTGCCACTGGAAGGTGAGCACCGCGAACACAGGGACTTCAGGGGTGATATCGGGGACCGCGGAAATCTCCTTGAGACGCTGCAGCCCCTCGACCAGATCGAAGTCTACGGCCTTGAGCAGGACCGGCTCCAGCGTGCTGACCTGCATGTTGTGCTCGCCGATGCGGCTGACCAGGACCTCGGCCTTCAGCCGGCGTTCCTGGCCGTGCAGGCTGAGCTTGAATTCGAGGGTGTCGATCTTCGACGCGCCGACCGCGAGGGCTTCCCAGGTCGCCAGGTCGACCTGGCTGCTGACCTGCGCGTCGCTGAACCGGGCGATCTGGAACAGGTCGTTGCGCATGCGTTCGTCCCGCAGCGCTAGACCACTGTCGAGGCCACTGAACGGCACCATGATGCGCACGCCGCCCTGCGCATCGACCACGCCGGTGAGGCCGGTGAAACGCTGCACCTCGGCGCTGTCGCCGCGTTTCACCGAGACGAAGCTGATCCGCGAGTAGTCGGTCTGCAGTTGCCAGTCGGCCATCGCCAACGGGCTGAGGAAGAACGCGAGCAAGAGCGTCAGACAGCGCATGGAACCTCCGCGAGGCGGCCGCCGCACCGCCTGCCCAGGTGACGCGACCATCCGTGATTCGTTGATCTCAGCCGCCATGGGCTGACGCCGAAAAACGGCGCCGACAGACGACGGAACGCCCGGCGCAGGCGCAGCGGCCTGCCGCCGAACGCAGGTATAGGCAGGGCAATGCGCCGCGGAGTTCCCCGCCACCCTTTGCATGGCAACGGGAAATCGCGACGATCGACGGAGGGGAATGACGCGAGGTGCGGCGCTTACTTCGGAATGCGGTAGTCGTTCGGGCCCATGAGGTCGATGCCGCATTCGAGTTTCTCGATCCAGTCGAGGAACGCACCGACCATCGCCTTGCCGACGAAGGGCTGGCCGTGCTGCGGAACGATCATTTCCAGATCCGGAATGCCGCGCACCATCTGTGCCCAGAGTTTGCAGGCCTTGTTGCTGGCCATGTAGCGGCGATGGAAGCCTTCCATGTGCGGCACGTGGGCGGCGAAGTCCCGCACCGGGCTGGCGTCGTCGACCATCGAGGCACCCATGTCGCCGGAGAAGAGGATCTTGCTCACCGGATCGTAGATCTGGAAGTTGCCCACCGAGTGCAGGAAATGCGCCGGCACCGCCTTCAGCAGGCTGCGCCCCAGCGGGATCGCCTGGCCGGCGTCGGGCAGCGCGATGATCCGGTCGTAGGTGGAAATGCCGTGGCTGATGGCCAGATAGTTGGCCGTCAGGTGCGGCAGGAAACGCGCCCAGAGTTTGGAACAGATCACCTTGGCGCGGGTGTGCAACAGCCACTTGTCCAGCGAGGCGATGATGTCCGGGTCCTGGTGCGAGGCGAAGATGTAGGTGAGTTCCTGCAGATCGATGCGCTTGGAGAGTTCCAGCGACAGCGGCGTGTAGGTCAGGTCGCCGCCCGGATCGAGCAGCAGGTACTGTTCGTGATCGGTGATCAGGAACTGGTTGGACTGGACGCCGTCTCCCGTGACGAGATCGTCGAACATCATGCATTGGTGGGTGCCGTTGTCGAACAGCACGATGGGTTCGCGTCGCATGGAAACCTCGTCGTAGAGTGCGCCGCGACCTTAACCGGCGTGACGCTTTGCCCCACTGACTTGTGTCAAGCCGCGTGCCACGGGGCTTTCGACGCCCGGGCTCAAGCGACGAAAACGCCCGTGCCGGATCGGCTCCGTGCGGCAAGCTCTGAATCACCGTTCGTAAGCCTGACGTAATCTTGCGCGCAAATTAATGGCAGTATGCTATCACTCCCTGTAGTCTCTGCCATGCGGTGAGGCATGACGCCCTTCTGGAGCCGCACATCCCAAGGAGGGAGTCGCACCACTAACCCCGAGCCGGATGAAGTAACCGATGACACGTCGCAACCTGGTACTCCTGCTGGCATTCGCCAGCTTCAGCACCGTCGTATCGGCAAGCGGTATGGTGGCGGGCGCGCTGAACATCGGCATCACCCTGCAGGCCAGTTGCGAAGTCGGCACCCAGGCGACGAAGGACGGTTACCGGCTGGAAAACCACGACTGTGCCGGCGCCAGCCGTTTCCGCGTGGTGCAACAGGCGGGCAGCAACCGCACCGCCTTCGATCTGCAGCCCAGGTCCACCCTCACCCTCTCGGCCGACAAGGCGCCGACCGTGGTCACCCTCTACTGGTAGCCCCCTGCGTCGGCTCAGTAGCTGACCGTCAACACCACGTTATCGATGTAGGTTCCCACCGGTACGTTGGCCTGGGTCGGGTCGATGATCGCCTTGAATTCGAAGCTCTGGCTGCTGCCCGTCCCCACCGCGGGAAAGGGCGTCGCGGTATTCACCACGGTGACCCCGTCTGGCCGGTAGATGTTGTAGCGCAGGCGGTTCGCGCCGCTGGCCAGTTGTCGCCACGGCGCCTGGTAGTTCTGTCCATTGCCGAAGCCCAGGGTGAAGCCTTCGGTGTTGGTACAGCGGACCACCACGGTCTGGGTGCGCTGGGCGAACTGCGATACCAGCGCCTGCGCGCCGAAGTCCACCGCCGCCAGCGTGCTCAGCTGGCACGCCTTGGTGACGACCAGCTTGACGCTGATCTGGGCCAGTGCGCCGGTTCCCCAGTTGGTCGGCGTGCAGTTGAGCACGCAGGCCGTTCCGGTCGGCTGGACCACTCCGGGACTGGTGTCCCAGGTGCACAGGTTGAGCACGCCGGACGGGCAGATCGCCCAGTACCAGCGCACCGAGACGGTCCCCGTGTAGGTGCCGGCCGGCACGTTGGCGCCGAGCTGGGTGCGCGCATAGAGCGGCACGCTGATGCCCGATCCGCCGATAGCCAGGAGGTTGGTGGCGCCGAGGGTGAGGGTCTGCCCGGCCAGCATGGCCTGGGTGTAGCCGCTGTCGGAGTACAGGTTGAAGGGCACGCTGCCGCCCTGGTCGCCGGTCAGCACCAGGGTGCTGCTGAGCAGGGTGACGCGCAGGTAGGCCCCGGTCACCAGTTGCAGCGATCCGCTGCAGGTCAGCCCGCCCGCCCCTGCCGCCTGCGAGGTGGTGGTGGGCAGGGTCAGCGAACTGGTGGTTCCCAGGTTGATGTCCGAGGTCGTGGTGTTGCAGGCCGCGGCCTGTTGCAGCGTCAGGCCGGCCAGCAGAAGCATCGGCAGCAGCCAGCGGCACATCGGGGAAACTCTGTTCATGGCGCTCCGGTGGTTCGATGACAGGTCAGGGGGCCGATCTGCGCCATTTCGGCGATCTGCGGGTCGATGTCGAAACGGGCGCGGCACTGGCCAGCCTCGGGAGTCCGTACGTCCAGCTCGTTGTGCGCGGCGAGGTTCTCGAAGTAGGCCACGCCGTCCCAGCCGACCTGGCTTCTCCCGGTGCCGCCGACCAGCGTGGCCACCGCGCCCTGGGGCAGGAATGCGCCGCTTTCGTCGACCAGCACGACGCTGGCGGAAAACTGCCGGCGCAGCGTGAAGGCGAGCAACGCGCCGCTTCCCTCGCCCACCGCGATGAACTGCTGGGTGTCGCCGGCGACCACGTTGCTCGGCAGGTTCAGCAGATCCACCTCGTACTGGCCGCGGTAGTACGACGGCACCCAGGGCACCAGGAGATGGCCGTTGCGATCAGTCTCGCCGATCAGTTGGTGCTCGAAGGTCACCGGCACGCCTGGATAGCCCTCGGTGCTGACCAGCACGAAGGCATCGTCGACCCGGTTGGTGGCGAACAGGCCGCCGTCCATCGCCACCAGCGAGCCGCTGGCGTCGCCCCAGTGGGTCATATCGCCAGCATCGTTGTAGGCGCCGCCCTGCAACTGCACGCTCTGGTTGCGCCAGGTGAAGTCGGCCTGGGCGTATTCGCTGTCGCCGCTGCCGTAGCCGAGGTTCATCCCCACGCCGCCTTCGCTGGGTGCGTTGCGGCTGTAGTTGACCCGCTGCGAATAGCGCCCGCTGCGGCTGCGGTCGGTGCTGGCGCTGAGGGTCGAGAGCATGTCGAAGGGCACCACCACCTGCGCCTGGGCGGCGAAGCCGTCCTCGTCCAGCACGCGGTTGAGCGATACGTAGAAGCTGATGTTCTTCCACAGGGTGCGCGACCAGGACAGGTTGATCAGCCGGGTGCTGTTGCCGTCCTGCGCCAGGTTGGCGAAGTAGCCGAGGCCGACCGAACCAAGCCCTGACGGGCTGAAGGTCAGGGTTACCTGGTCGCTGCGCTTGAGCAGGAAGTTGTCCAGCGGACGCGCGTCCAGCGCCTCTACCACGCTGAGGTCGGCGTAGCCACGGGTACGCTCGACGCGCTGCGCCGAAACGCCGAACAGGCGCGAGAAGTAGCTGTAACCGAGGCTGTATTGCTGGCCGCTGTCGGTGTAGCGGCTCTGGCTGACTGAGGAGGTGACGCTGCCGAAAGTGCCGACCGAGAAGGTGCTGCCGACGCCGGTCAGCTGGAAGCCGCTGGTGGTTTCGGCGTGGCTTTCCAGGGTGATCCGGTCGTTGAGGCCGTAGCGGAAGGTGCCGCTGCCGGCATAGCGCCCGTAGGAGAAGTTCTCCAGCCCGTAGTTCTGCCGCAGCCGGCCGAGGGACAACGAATAGTCGGTGAGGCCCTTCTGCAGCAGCGTATTGGTGACATAGAACGGCACCGTGGTCGCCACCTGGCGACCCAGCGCATCGGTGGTCACCACGGTGGCCTGGCCGGCGCCGCTGATCACCGGCGCGCTGTTGAAGGTGAACGGCCCCGGCTTGAGGGTCTCGCTGCTGACCCGGGTGTTGTCGATGAACAGGTCGACGGTGCTCGGCACCGAGGCGTCGCCGGAGAATCGCGGCATCGGATAGGTGATCAGGTCCGGACGCAGGGTAAAGTTGCGCGACAGTTGTACGCCACCCAGGCGCACCGCGCTGTTCCAGGTCAGCGCGCCGCTGACCACGTCGCCCGCGGCATAGCTGAGCAGGCACTGCTGATCGTTGAAGCGCCAGAAGCTGTCGTAGCGGTAGTAGCCGTCGAGATCGCGAACACCGCCGAAGCTGCGCCGATAGACGCCGCTGTTGGAGAACACGCCCTTTTCGCCGAACACGCGCTGCTCGGTGAACGCGCTGGCCAGCGCATTGCCGCCTTCGGTGTTGCTGTAATAGACGTCGTAGTTGAACAACGCGCCCAGCGAGGTGACGGCCTCGACCCGTTCACTGCTCTTGCTCACGCCGATCTGCTGGCGCGGCAGCCATTCGACCGGCACGTCCAGCCGGAGCTGCTGCATCTCCTGTTCGTAGGTGCTGCGCACGCCGGCGAGGCTGTCCAGCGAGACGGGGTCGGCGCCCTCGGCCTCGAGCTTGAGGCCGGCGGCGATCAGGTCACGCCGCGCCACGAGATAGCGCTCCCCGACGGCCTGCACCTCGATGATCTGCCCGGTCGGCAGCTCGTTGAGCACCAGCTCGAGGAACAGCTGCATCGGCTCCTCGTCGGCCGACGCAGCCGTGCCGACGATGCACAGGCACAGCAGCAGCGATCGGCGACACGCCCGCAAAACACTCCATATCAGCCCCCGCACGCTGGCCCTACCTGCTACTGAGCACCGATGGTCTGCGGATCGCTGCGCTCGTTCACCCGTGCCTCAAGGGTGAACGCGCCGGGCTGCACAGCCTCCGGCATCAGCCAGCGCATGTCGGCGCCGGGCAGCACGTAACCGAGCAGCCCCTCGGCAACCGGCACGGCCTTGCCGCCCTGGACCAGGCGAACCTCGGACAGTCGCGCGTGAACGCTGCCGGCGTTGTGCAGGCGCAACCAGCGGCGGCCACCTTCGCTCTCCACGCGATAGCTCAGGGCCACGGCGGCCGCCTTGTCATCGGCGATGGCGGCGCCGTCCTTTGGCGCGGCCAGGCCGGCGCCGTAGACGAACAGCGGCACCGAGTAACGCATCTGGAACTGCACGCCGGCCTTGTCGCCCTGGGGGCCGCCTTCCGGGATCAGCTCGTCCACCAGCACGCGGTAGGCTTGCTCGACGCCCGGCGGCGCGGGCTGCCGGCGAATGAGCCGGATCAACTGACGCTTGCCTGGTTCGACGCTGATGATCGGCGGGCTCGCGACAACGCCCTGCTGCGCGCCGAGCTGGTCGGCGAAACCCTGCTGCTTCCAGTCGAGTACGCGCGTCTGCAGCTTCACCGGCGCGTCGCCACGGTTTTCCAGCCAGAGCGCGACACCGCTGCCCTCGCCCTCGATGACCGGGTTGATCGGCCAGATCAGCACCGAGGTGGCGGCCTGCGCGCTGCCCAGCAGACCGGAGAAACCCAGCACGCCGAGCAGGCGCCGGAGGGTACGGAGATGACGGGAGGAACGGGCATCAGGCATGGGAGGATTCGTTCTCAGTAGGTGACAGTCACGGTCACCACGTCGGAATACAGACCGGCCGAAGGCAACGGGCTGCTGGCGAACAGACGTGCGTACACCGGCAGGGACAGCGTGCCGCCGGCGGGAAAGGTCATGCTCAACGGCGTCCCGCTGTTCTGGTCGCCCCACACCGTGGCGTACGAGGCGTCCTGATATAACTGATAGCGTAGTCGCTCACTGCCTTTAGCCATGTAGCGCGCACCCGAGGCCGCATTTGCGCCGCTGTTCAGCGAGATGGTCAGCGCGGTGCCGGGCGTGCATTGCAGCTGGATCGAGCCACCACTGACGGTGCTCGCCACCTTGACGTCGGCGCTCAGGCTGGCCAGCTGGCCGAAGTCGATGCTGCCGAAACTGGTGACGTCGGTGCCGCCGCCACCGAGCACGCAGCCGGCCTGCACCGCGGCGCTGAGCTGGAAGCTGGCGGTCAGGGTCAGCTCATTGCTGCCGGTATCGGCCGATGCCGCGCCCGGCATTCCCGCCAGGGCCGCCGGCAGGCAGGCCAGGCACAGGCGCGCGCGAAATCCAGGCCGCCTTTTCACCAGCTGATCGTCACGGTCAGGGTGTCGGCATACACGCCGGCCAGCGGCACGGCCTGCGCCGGGACGCGCCCGTATACCGGCAGCCACTGGTCCTGGCCGTTGCCGGTGCGGCTGACGCCGGTGCTGTCGTTCCACACGGTGGTGAAAGCGGCGTCGGTGTAGAGGTTGTAGCCAAGGGTCTTCGCACCAGGGCCGGTCATCGTGCGATTGGCGACCGAGCCGGAACCGCCGGCGCTGATCAGCACGCGGTACGGGGTGTTGTTCAGGCAGTTGACGCGCAATGCGCCGGAACCGGCCTGGCCGACCATGCTGACCGCCGAGTCCAGGGTCAGGTAGGTGCCGAAATTGAGGGTATCGAAGGAGACCGTTCCCGAGACGCTGCTTCCTGCCGTGCAGGCGGGCAGCAGGGTGGCCTGAACGCCGAGGGTGGCGGTCTTGCTGGCGGCGTGGCTCGCGTAGGAGCCGCCGAGCAGCGCCGCGAAGAGCGCGGCGCGCAGCAAGAAGTTCCAGGCCATGGTCGAGTGCTCCGCAGGCGGGCGTGGAATTACCAGGCGACCGTGACTTGTACGGTGTCCAGGTAGGTGCCCGGCGACGGGGTGGTCTGCGCCGGAACGCGACCGTAGACGACCAGCTCGCTGTTGTTGCCGGTGCCGACGCCGGCCAGCGTGGTGCCGCCGTTGCTCCCGTTGCCCCAGGCCTGGCTGCGGCTGGTGTCCTGGTAGAGGTCATAGTTCACGAACTCGCCGTTGTGCTGCATACGGCGCTGGTTGCCGCTGGCGTTCTGGCCGGAGTCGAGGGCGACGCTGTAGGCGGTGCCCTGGCTGCACTTGACGCCGAAGGAGCTGCCGCCGCCCGAGCCGACCGAGCGACCGTTGACGATGTTGGCGAGGTCGGCGTAGCTGCCGAAGGTCAGGTTGCCGAAGGCGTTGTTGGAACCGTCATTGGTACCGTTGGTGACGGTGCAACCGCTACCGACGGTGATCTGCACATTCATCTGGCCTTGCAGGGTGCCTGCAGCGAGGGCGGAACCGGCAGAGAGGGAGGCGATTACGAGGGCGGCGCCGGCGATGATTTTCTTGGACAGCATCTTCATTCTCCTTGGCGTACCTGGAGAGAGGTAGGTTCACGAGGCGCTGCCCATCAGCTGCGATGCACGTCGTTGTGTCGGTACGCTTGGGGTGAATTTTATTGACGCCGGTCAACCGCGGAAATTGGGTAAACCCCTACGAGCCCCCTAAGGCCGCGCCCTAAGGGCCCTAGGGTGGCGCTTTGCCAGCCTTCTCTCAGGCGTTCGCCAGGGCCTTTTCCAGGCGTCTGGCGCGGGCCTTGGCGGCCAGATTGAGCAACCCCGCGTCCCGCTGCCAGAGGGCGGACCAGTGGGAAGGCCCCGCCGCGAAGGCCGCATCGAGTTCGCCGCGCAGGGCATCCATCTGCGCGAAAAGCCCGGCGAGCAGGAGGTGCGTCGCCGAGGCGCGCGCGCACAACCGTCCGACTTCGGCGCAACCGGCGAGCAGTGCCAGCAAACGCAGGCGCAACGCCTGCGGCCAGTCGCATTCCATGCCGACGCCGTAGACCCAGGCCAGCACCGCACTCAGCACATGGATGTCTTCGAGGGTGCGGAACGGCTTCGTGTAGTCGTCCCAGCCATCGCCGGCCAGGCGTTGGCACTGCGCGCCCTGCAGGTGCAGCCGGCCATGGGCGATGTCGGGCATCAGCGGCAGCGCCGGCAGTTTTTCCACGCGCACGCCGGGTGCGCCGTTGCGCACCACGCACAGCGCCAGTCGCGGGGACGCGCCCGGCGCTTCGTCGCGCGCGGCGACCAGCAGCCAGTCGGCGGCATCGGCGGCGGTGACGAAATCCTTGCGCCCGTCCAGCAGCAAACCGTCCAGGCGCGTCTGCATGTCCGCCGGCCGGGTGCTGCGCTGCTCGGTCACGCACAGCGCGCCGAGGCTGGCCGGCGCCGATGGCCAGAGCACGCGAAGCGCAGCCTGGTAGCCACCGAGAAACGCCAGCCCGGGCGTCGCCGCCAAGCGTCCGGCGAGCATCGCCAGCTCCATCGGCGAGCCTTCGCCCGCCCGCTGCAGCAGGGCGTCGTACCAGTCGTCCAGGGCCAGGTCGGCGGGCAGCCGATCGAGCGAACCAAGCAGGGGCTGCCAGGGCATAGCGATGTCCTCGGTGGGCGTCATGCAAGTGTCACCGAACGGTCATCCGGTCGACACCACGGGTACCTAGCCTGAGCTTGCCCAACATTACCGACCGGCCGCAACCCGCTGCCCCCGGAGGCTTGCCATGACGCAACTCGCCCTTGAACGCGAAACCCGCCACGCCCGTCGCCTGCAAGCCGAACGCCTGGTCGGCCGGCGAGCCCTGCAGGAGGCGCAGTCGCTGCGCTTTCGGGTATTCAGCGCCGAGTTCGACGCGCACCTGGACGGCGCCGACGCCGGGCTGGACAGCGACGAGTTCGACCGGCACTGCAGCCACATCGGCGTGCGCGACCTGCAAAGCGGCGAGCTGGTCGCCACCACCCGGCTGCTCGACCACCGTGCCGCCGCCCGCCTGGGGCGCTTCTACAGCGAGAAGGAATTCAAGCTGCACGGTCTGGACGGCCTGCAAGGTCCGCTGCTGGAAATCGGCCGCACCTGCGTCGATCCGCGCTACCGCAACGGCGGCACCATCGCCGTGCTCTGGAGCGAGCTGGCCGAAGTGCTGAACGAAGGTGACTACCGCTACCTGATGGGCTGCGCGAGCATCTCCCTGCGCGACGGCGGCATCCAGGCCCAGGCGGTGATGCAGCGCTTGCGCGAACGCCATCTGAGCACCGAACACCTGCGCGCCGAGCCGACCAACCCGCTGCCGCGGCTGGAGCTGCCGGACAACCTGATCGTCGAGATGCCGCCGCTGCTCAAGGCCTACATGCGCCTGGGTGCCAAGGTCTGCGGTGAACCCTGCTGGGACCCGGACTTCCAGAGCGCCGACGTTTTCGTCCTGCTCAAGCGCGACGAGCTGTGCCCGCGCTACGCCCGTCACTTCAAGGCGGCCGTCTGATGCGCGCCGCCCTGCGCTTTACCCGGCTACTCGCTGTGCTGGCCCTCGGCGCGGCGCTCGGCGGGCTGGTGGCCCTGCTCTGCGCCCTTACCCGACGCGAGTTGCTGCCGCTGCGCCAGCGTCTGACACGGCGGTTCCTTGCCCACCTGGGGCGCGCGCTGCCATTTCGCCTGCGCATCGAGGGCACGCCGCCGCGCCAGCCGATGCTGTGGGTCAGCAACCACGTTTCCTGGGCCGACATCCCGCTGATCGGCGGGTTGGCGCCGCTGTCCTTCCTGTCGAAGTCCGACGTGCGCCACTGGCCGCTCGCCGGCTGGCTGGCGCAGCAGGCCGGCACCCTGTTCATTCGCCGTGGCGCCGGCGACAGTGGCGCGCTGAGCCAGTCGATGGCACACCGGCTGCGGCGGGGCCTGCCGGTGCTGGTTTTCCCTGAGGGCACCAGCAGCGACGGCGCCTGCGTGCGGCACTTCCACGGGCGCATGCTCGGCGCCGCCATCGAGGCCCAACGGCCGCTGCAACCGCTGGCGATCAGTTACCTGCGCGACGGCGAGCGCGATCCGCTGGCGCCCTTCGTCGGCGACGACGAGCTGGTGACGCACCTGCGTCGCCTGTTCGCCGGCGAGATCGCCGAGGTACGCATCCAGTTCCTCGAACCCATCGCCAGCCTGGGCCGCAGTCGCTCGCAACTGGCCGACCAGGCGCGCACCTGCATCGAACGCGCGCTCTACGGGGAACCCGAGGCTGCCCGGGCCGCCTGAGCCGGCACCAGCAAAAAGCCCCTGGACGATCACTCGGCCAGGGGCTTTTTGTTCATGGCCGCTTAGCTGCGCGGCGGTACGCAGAGGATGTCACAGTCGAGCCCGCGCAGAAGCTCCACCGCGACGCTGCCGTGCATGTGGTTATCCGAGGTTTCCCGCCCGGGCGTGCCGATCGCCAGCAACTGCGGCTGAACCTCCAGCGGCAGGCGGCTTACGATCGCCAGCGGTTCCTCCCCGGCCACCAGCAACTGGTAGTCGTCGAACTCGACATGCTGGCCGCGGAAGAACTGGCGCAACGCCTGGCGCGCCTGCGCCTCGGCGCCCTCGCCCGGCACGAAGGCATGCAGCACCATCGGATGCAGCGCCTCCAGCAGCCCCAGCGCGCGCGTCGTGCGCAGCACGTCCGCCGAGCGCGGCGACAGGTCGAGTGCCAGCAGCAGCCGTTCGTAGGGCGCATTCGCGCTGCCGACCCGCAGTACCGGGATCGGGCTGCTGCGAATCACCCGCTCGCTGGTACTGCCGAGGAACAACTGCCGCAATGCCAGGCGACGGTGCGTGCCGACCAGCAACACCTCGGCGGACAACCCGCGGGCGACCTCGATGATGGTTTCCTCGACATTGCCGCTGGCGACCATCACCCGCGGCCACTGGCCGGCGACCTCGGCCAGTTTCTCCGCCTTGGCCAGCAGCAGGTCGTTGACCTGGCTGACCACCCGTTCGACCAGCACCGACGGCACGTCGTCGTCGACCACATGCAGAATCGTCCATTCGCAGCCGAAGCGGCCCGCCAGCTGCGCGGCGCGCAGCAGCGCACGGTCCGAGCGGCTGGATAGGTCCGTTGCCACCACCAATCTGTCCATGTGTTTCCTCCGTGCCTGCCTGGGTCGAGCGGCTTATTCGACCCGAGTGCCCGCGCGGGGCCGTTGATACAGGTCAGCGAAGAAAGTCGCGCTGCGGCGGGCAGGATTCAGGTGGAGGTTTGCCGCACGAAGCCGAGCAGTTCGGGGTAGAACAGCCGGAAATCGTCGCTCAACGGCTCGTACAGGTCGCTCAGCAGAGGCAGCGTGCCGGCCAGCAACTCCGGACGCGACAGGCGCCGGCTCATGCCCTGGATCACCTGGCCGAGCACGGCGAACTCGCGGTAGCTGCCGAGCCAGTCCTGCGCGGCCATGCGCGGGGCGACATAAGCCAGGCGCTCGGGCAACGCCGGTTCCCCGGCGAGCACCCGATAGACGTGCGCGGTGAAGGCATCCAGAGGCTGCTCGGCGTAATCCGGCCAGTCGCGTGCCAGGCAGTGGTCGAAGAACAGGTCGAGCAGCACACCGGCGATGCGCCGGTGTTGCAGCGGGAAGCGCTGCTTGGCCTGGCGTACCAGCGGATGACTGTCGGTGTAGGCGTCGATGCGCCGATGCAGACGGATCGCCGTTTCGATGGGTTCGGGGAAGCGCCCTTCCAGCGGCCCTTTGACGAAGTCGCCGTAGAGACTGCCGAGAAGTTGCGCCGGCTGCTCGCCGCCGAGGTGAAGGTGTGCGAGGTAATTCATCGGCCCAGTGTGCGATGCACGCTACCGGCTGTCATGTCCTGGATCGATATATTTGCATATCGCGAAATACCGATATAAAGTTCGCTCCATCGCGATATACCGTTTTACCGGAACACCGGAGAACCCCCATGGCCCTCGACCTCGACGGCATCATCAAAGCGCTGGCTCACCCGGTACGCCGGGAAATCCTGCACTGGCTGAAGGACCCGCACGCGCATTTCACCGAGCAGGACCATCCGTTCGAGATGGGTGTCTGTGCCGGCAAGATCGACGCGCGCGCCGGGCTGTCGCAATCGACGATTTCCGCGCACCTGGCGACCTTGCAGCGTGCCGGCCTGATCAGCAGCAAGAAGATCGGCCAATGGAGTTTCTTCAGCCGCAACGATGCGGTGATTCGCGAATTCCTCCAGCAGTTGAGCGACGAGCTTTGAACAGCTGCTAGTAGGACCTGGTCCTGCCCTGGCCCTTTGGCCACTGCCACCACTGAATTACATCAGGAGCCGGCGCATGCCTACTTCGCTTCTCGTACTCGCTTTGTCCGCGTTTGCCATCGGCACCACCGAATTCGTCATCATGGGCCTGCTGCCCGAGGTGGCAGCCGACCTGCGCGTCTCCATCCCCGGTGCCGGCTGGCTGGTCACCGGCTACGCCCTGGGTGTCGCCATCGGCGCGCCCTTCATGGCCATGGCCACGGCGCGCCTGCCGCGCAAGGGCGCCCTGCTGGTGCTGATGAGCTTCTTCATCGCCGGTAATCTGTTCTGTGCGCTGGCCGCCAACTACGACCTGCTGATGCTCGCCCGGGTGGTCACCGCGCTCTGCCACGGCGCCTTCTTCGGCATCGGTTCGGTGGTCGCCGCCAGTCTGGTGCCTACCAACCGCCGCGCCTCAGCGGTGGCGCTGATGTTCACCGGTCTGACACTGGCCAACGTGCTCGGCGTGCCGCTGGGCACCGCGCTCGGCCAGGCCGCCGGCTGGCGTTCGACCTTCTGGGCGGTGACGCTGATCGGCGTGGTGGCGCTGATCGGCCTGTGGAAAGTGCTGCCGAACAGACACGACGAGGAAAAGACCGACCTGCGCGCCGAGCTGCGCGCCCTCAGCGGCGCCGGTGTGTGGCTGGCGCTGAGCACCACGGTGCTGTTCGCCGCCTCGATGTTCGCCCTGTTCACCTACGTCGCGCCGCTGCTCGGCGAAGTCACCGGCGTGTCGCCACGCGGGGTGACCTGGACGCTGCTGCTGATCGGCCTGGGTCTCACCGTCGGTAACGTGATCGGCGGGCGTCTGGCCGACTGGCGCCTGCGCACCACGATGCTCGGCGTGTTCGCCGCGATGGCGCTGGTGTCCACCGCGCTGAGCTGGACCAGCCACGCCCTGGTGCCGACCGAAGTCACCCTGTTCCTCTGGGCGGCTGCCTCCTTCGCCGCCGTGCCGGCGTTGCAGGTCAACGTGGTCGCCTTCGGCCAGGACGCACCGAACCTGGTTTCCACCCTGAACATCGGCGCCTTCAACGTCGGCAACGCCCTGGGCGCCTGGGTCGGCGGACTGGTCATCGACCAGGGCCTAGGCCTGACCCGCGTCCCCCTGGCCGCCGCCGTGCTCGCCGTGCTGGCGCTGATCGCCACGCTGATCACCTTCAGCGCCGGCAAAGCCCGTCTCATGCCTGTAACCGAATGACCAACGCAACCGGAGTAACGAACATGCCTACGCTTTTCGATCCCATCAAAGTCGGCGACCTCGAGTTGCCCAACCGCATCATCATGGCGCCGCTGACCCGCTGCCGCGCCGACGTCGGCCGCGTGCCCAACGCGCTGATGGCCGAGTACTACGTGCAGCGCGCCTCGGCCGGGCTGATCATCAGCGAGGCCACCTCGGTCACGCCATTGGGCGTCGGCTACCCCGACACCCCCGGCATCTGGTCCGAGGAACAGGTCGCCGGCTGGAGCAACATTACCCAGGCCGTGCACGCCAACGGCGGACGCATCGTCCTGCAGCTGTGGCACGTCGGGCGGATTTCCGACCCGCTGTACCTCGACGGTGAACTGCCGGTGGCGCCGAGCGCGCTGAAACCGGCCGGCCACGTCAGCCTGGTGCGCCCGATGAAAGAGTTCGTCACCCCGCGCGCGCTGGAGACAGCGGAGATCGCAGGTATCGTCGAGGCCTATCGCAAGGGTGCCGAGAACGCCAAGCGCGCCGGTTTCGACGGCGTGGAAATCCACGGCGCCAACGGCTATCTGCTCGACCAGTTCCTGCAGGACTCGACCAACCAGCGCGACGACCAGTACGGCGGCTCGCTGGAAAACCGTGCCCGCCTGATGCTGGAAGTCACCGACGCAGTACTCGGCGTATGGGCGCCGGGCCGTGTCGGCATGCACCTGGCGCCGCGCGCCGATTCCCACGACATGGGCGACTCGAACCGCGCCGAGACCTTCGGCTACGTCGCACGCGAGCTGGGCAAGCGCGGCATCGCCTTCATCTGCGCCCGCGAGAAGGAAGCCGACGACAGCCTCGGCCCGCAACTCAAGCAGCAGTTCGGCGGCGTGTACATCGCCAACGAACGCTTCACCAAGGAGCAGGCCAACGCCTGGCTGCAAAGCGGCAAGGCCGATGCGGTCGCCTTCGGCGTTCCCTTCATCGCTAACCCGGACCTGCCGGCACGCCTGGAGGCCGATGCGCCGTTGAACACGCCGCACCCGGAAACCTTCTACGGCCAGGGCCCGGTAGGCTACATCGACTACCCGCGCCTGTGAGGCATCAGCCGCAATGAAAAAGCCCCGCAGTCGCGGGGCTTTTTTTGTTCGGCGCAGTCTGGGAGACATCATCGTAGGGTGGTGGGCTTCAGCCC
>NZ_JASCPA010000060.1:0-32420 GCF_029959715.1 Pseudomonas sp. PS02288
CCCCCCCCCCCGCCCCCCGGGGCGGCGGGGGGCCGCGGGCCGCGGGCGGCGGCGCGCGGCCTACTTCGCGTCGAACGCCGGCTTGCCGGTGCGTGCCACGCGCTCGCGCGGGCGCCTGCCTTCCAGCCAGGGCGCCAGCAGGCGGGTGGAGAGCGGGATGAACAGGCAAACCATCACCGGCGTCAGCACCAGGGTGCTGAGCAGTACCCGTTGCACCAGCGGCAGTGCGACCAGCGCGTCGCCGAACAGCAGGTTGAAGGCCAGCGAAACCGGGAAGAACGCCAGCCATACGGCAACGCTCTGCTTCCAGCGTGGCGGGCGTTTGTCGGCGCTGCCGAACCAGGCGTCGAGGCCTTGGGCGCGACGTTCGTGTGGCTGGGCGAACAGGCCCTGGCCGCGTTCTAGCCAGGCGCTGCGCGACGCCGAATGTTCCCAGGCGGCCATGGTCGCGGCGTCGGCGAAGCGGAAGACGATCTGGAATTCGTTGTCGTGGGCGGGCGGGGCGAGGACGCCGGAGCCGAGGTAACCGGCGAAGTCCGCGGCGAGCTGTTCGCCTTCGCGGAGCCAGGTCATGAAATCCTGATAGCGGCCATGGGCGACACGGCGCGCCACCATGAGGGTGACGGGTTCGGCAGACATTGTGTATCTCCATCGATGGGGCGAGCGGTCCGGGTAGGACGTTTCGCATCACGCAGCGCCGGGGTGGTGGGCTGCCTGAAATGACAAGCAAGGATTATTCCTCATGGCGGCGTCACAGCGCTACATGCATGGCCGTGCCTGGCGTGGAAAAGAGCCGTGTACGGCGCGTGAACCGGGCTTTTTCGACGCGGCGGTGGGCCGGTCTTTAGCTATCGCTTTGCCTGCGCTAGGAAAAGCCTCGCTCCCCGTCAATCGCGGAAAATGCCCACCCAGGTCGCAGCTGCGCGCCAAGTTCGCACCAGTAGGGCGCGTCTTCTGGTCGGTTGTCGCCAAATGGGCCGGTGTCCTGCCGGGTCGGATGCTGCCGAGCGTTTCCCTCGCGCGTTACACTGTGCGACATCTTCGCGAGTTGGCGGCGCCATGACTCAGTTCTCCCATGCAGCTTCCCTTGCCTCCGAGGCGTTGAAACGCCAGGAGCTGTTCCCGATCCGCGAGGTTTCGCGGCTGACCGGCGTCAACCCGGTCACCCTGCGTGCCTGGGAACGACGCTACGGCCTGATCGAACCGACCCGCACCGACAGCGGCCACCGCTTGTACTCGCAGGCGGACATCGACCGTGTGCACAGCATTCTCGGCTGGCTCGAACGCGGCGTCGCGGTGAGCAAGGTGGGCACCGTGCTGGCGCGTGGCGAGAGCGTGCCGAAAAGCGTGGTCGCCGAGCGCGCGGCGGTCGGCGGCGAATGGGCGGAATGGCAGGCGCGGATCAGGCGCGCCGTCGCGACCTTCGACGAGCAGGGGCTTGAACGGCTCTACGGCCTGCTGTTTTCCAGCTACCCGCTGGCGGCGCTGTTCCAGGACGTGCTCATGCCCGTCTGGGAGGAGCTGCTGGTGCATCAGGGCGAGTTCGGCAAGACCAGCGAATGGCTGTTTCTCGACGGCTTCCTGCGTGGGCGCGCGTTGCTGCGCCTGCAGCTGACCCGCAGCGATGACGCCGCGCGCGTGCTGCTGGTGGCGGTGCCCGGGCATTGCCGGGAGCTGGAACTGCTGGTGGCCGGCGTGTTGCTCGGCGGGCCGGACGTGTCGATCAGCCTGCCGGGGTTCGGCGTACCGCTGAACGAGCTGCTGCTGATTGGCGAGAAGCTCCAGCCCAACGCCGTGGTGGTGCTTTCACACCAGCCGCGTGACGCCGGCTTGCCGCGGCAGCTGTCGAAGCTGGCGCTGATGCTCGACTGCCCGCTGTTGCTAGCGGGCGCCGCGGCGGATTTCGCCGAGGCTCAACTGGCGGGCACCCCGATAGGCTGCCTCGGCAGCGAGGGGCGCGAGATGCACAAGCGCCTGCTGCGCTTTCTCGACGAGCGCCTCGATACCTGATCGTCAGGCGTCGGCGGCGCTGCGTGCCTTGGCGTGCAGCTGCGGGTGCTGCAGACGATGCTGCTGGAAGATGAACGTGTGCAGGCGCCGCAGCGTGCGCTCGTTCTCGTGCAGCAGGCGGTAGGCACACAGTCCCTGTCCCACCTTGCGCACCAGCCGGCCACGCAGCGGAATCGGTTTCGCACCGGGGAGCGGCAGTGAAAGTTCGAAGCGCGCCGGGGCGACGTCGTTGACTTCCAGCAACAGGCCGTTCGGCGACAGTTCGTGGACCCGCAGGTCGCTGGCCTCGCCGCGTTCGTCGAGCAGCGCCACGGGCTTGTTCAGGTGCAGGCGCCACGGTCGGTCGACCGGGCCCTGTTCGAAGATGCGCGGGGCTTCCAGCTTCAGGTGCAGCGTCTGGGACTCGTCTTCCACGAGCTGCAGCGGAAAGGTCAGGCGTTGATGGCCGATCTGCGCCTCGAGCGACAGTTGTGCGCGTGAGCCGAGCGCCGCCAGCAGCGCCTGGGTTTGCGGGCTGCTGTCGATCAGGAAGTTGGACGCATTGAGCCGCGCGCCCTCGCCCTCGTTGAGGAGGCTGCGGATATAGGCCAGCTCGTCGGCGGTAAGCAGCGGATCGTCTTGCATCGGTGGGCTCCCGACTCGAGGGGCAACCCATGTTCGACCCTTGCGAGCTGCGGGGGTTCAGCCTTCCGTCGCTTTTCCGAGCGCAGCCTTCAACGCGGCTACTTCGCTTTCCAGCGCCTTCACCCGTTCGCAGGCCTCGACGAATTCGGTGACGTCCTTCTGGATGCCGATCAGGTAGGTCAGCTGGTCGGCCTCGTTGTGCACCGGCGTGATGGACAGCTCATTCCAGAACAGGCTGCCGTCCTTGCGGTAATTGCGCACGATCTCCCGGCTGGGTCGGTTGTCCTGCAGCGCGGCGCGGATCGCCCGAATCGCGGGCTGCTCGCGGTCGTCGCCCTGGAGGAAGCGGCAATCCTGGTACAAAACGTCTTCGGCGCGATAGCCGGTGAGCCGTTCGAAAGCCGGGTTGGCATAGATGAGGATGTTGTCGTCGCCTTCGCGTTCGGCCACCACGATGCCGTCGTTGGACGCGTCGATGACCAATTGCAGCAGTTTGGGACTGATCATTCCGGGCTCCGCAGGGTAGAAGCGCGATTCTAAATGATCGGGCCCGCTCATACAGTTATTGCATAATCCGCCCTCCGACTGGTTCTGGAACCCTCGTATGAACGTCCTGATTCTCTCCGGCTCGGTCTTCGGTACCGCCGAGGAAGTCGCCCGGCATGCCGGGCAGCTGCTGCGCGACGCCGGCCTGCAGACCTTGCACAAGCCGCGCGCCGAACTGGGCGAGCTGCTGGAATTCCCCGCCGACGCCATCCTCGCGGTGACCTCGACCACCGGCGTCGGCGAATTGCCGGAGACGCTGCAGCCGCTTTTCCACGCCATCCGCGACCAGCTTCCAGCGTCCTGGCGTGGCCTGCCGGGAGCGGTGATCGGCCTGGGCGACTCGGCCTACGGCGACAGTTTCTGCGCCGGCGGGGAGCAGCTGCGCGAGCTGTTCGCCGAGCTGGGCGTGCGCGAGGTGCTGCCGATGCTGCGCCTGGACGCCAGCGAAACGGTGACGCCGGAAACCGACGCCGAGCCCTGGCTGGGCGAATTCATCGTCGCCCTGGGCGCCTGAGGTGCATCCGCGCGCGCAGGAACTGATCGACACGCTGGGCCTGCAGGCGCATCCGGAGGGCGGCTACTACCGGCGGATGTTCGCCTCGGCACAGCGCCATGGCGAGCGCGCGGCCTGCAGCAGCATCGTCTTCCTGCTGCTGGAAGGGCAGGCCAGCCGCTGGCATCGCGTGGACGCCGACGAGATCTGGCATTTCCATGAAGGCGGCGCGCTGGAGCTGCTGATCGCCGAATCGCCCGACGAGCTGCGTAGCCAGCGCCTCGGCCCGCTCGCCGTCGACCAGTTGCCGCAGGCGGCGGTGCCGGCGCATGCCTGGCAGGCGGCGCGTGCGCTCGGGCGCTACACGCTGGTCGGCTGCACCGTCGCGCCGGAGTTTCGCTTCGAGGGTTTTCGCCTGCTCGCCGATGACCCGCAGGCGCAGCGCGAATGGCCGCGCCTGGCCGGCGAGTTCCCCGAGCTAGTCTGACGGTGACGGATACTCGCGCAGCAGGGCCAGCCACGCCTGCGCAGCATGCGACAGGTAGGCGTCGCGGCGCCAGATGAAGCCGATGTTCCAGCGCAGGTCGTTGTCGCGCAGCGTCAGGCGCACCACGCCCGGGCGCATCAGCCCGCGGGCGACGATGCGCGGCAGCAGCACCGTGCCCTGGCCGGCGGCGACCAGTGCGGCGAGGAAGTCGGCCTGGCCGCTGCGGCCTCCTTCGCGCGGGTTGAAGCCGGCCTGCAGGCAGGCCTGCAGCAGGCGGTCGTTGAGGGTGAAGCTGCGCTGGTAGAGCAGGAACGGCGTGTCGGCCAATTGCGCCAGTTCCAGGCTGCCTTCGCCCGCCAGCGGATGGTCGGTGGGCAGCAGGATGTCCAGCGGCTCGTTGCAGAACAGCTGGCTCTCGAATACCGGGTCGTCGGAGAGCATCCCGGCGCCGATCTCCAGTTCGCCGCTGCTCACCAATTGCTCGATGCTCTTGCTGCCGTCCTCGGTGAGGTGCACGGCGATGTTCGGGTAGCGCCGCCGATACTCGGCGAAGGGCCCGGCGAACAGCGCGTCGCTGCCGAGCATCGGCAGGCCGAGGTTCAGCTCGCCGCGCGCCAGATGGCTGAGGTCGTCGAGTTCGCTGAGCAATTCCTTGCGTACCCGCAGCAGTTCCTCGACGCGGCGCAGCACGATTTCGCCGGCGTCCGTGAGGCGCAGCTGCGGTCCCTGGCGCTGCAAAAGTTGCACGCCCAGGCGCTGCTCCAGTTGCGCCACCTGTTTGCTGATCGCCGACTGGCTGGCGTTGAGCGTGCGTGCCGCCTGGGTAAAGCCGCCCTGACGAACGACTTCGGCAAAGCTGCGCAGCTGTCTGAATTCCATTCTGGAATACCTGTGATTCGAACAATTCGTTTTTTCGATGGTACCGCGCGCCGTAGACTTTCTTCCAACTGTTGAGGAATCCGCCGTGACCCGCGCCCGTGTTACCCATCTGTCCCGTCTGCTCTCCGAGTTGCTGGTGCTGCTCGGTCTCTATCTGTTCGGTTCCCAGCTCGCGCTCTGGCTGCACTGGCCCATCCCGGGCGGGGTGATCGGTCTCGGCCTTCTGCTGGCGGCGTTCGCCACGGGCTGGATCAAGCCCGCCGCGCTGCAACTGGGTGCCGGCGTGCTGATGGCGGAGATGCTGCTGTTCTTCATTCCGGCGCTGATGAGCATGCTCGACTACGGCGCACTGCTGCGCAGCGAAGGCCTGCGCATCCTCGCGGTGATCGCCTGCAGCACGCTGCTGGTGATGCTGGCCACGGCGCTGACGGTGGAGGCGGTGTGCCGCTGGAGTCTGCGCCATGAATCTTGAGCCGATGCCGCTGTTCTGGTTCGTCCTGACACTGGCGGCCTACCTGCTCAGCCGCTGGCTGTACCGGCGCAGCGGCCGCTACCTGCTGTCGCCACTGCTGTTTGTACCGGCGCTGCTGCTGGCGGTGGCGATCCCGCTGCACACCGCCTACGCCGAATACTCCAGCAACACGCACCTGCTCGTGCTGTTGCTCGGCCCGGCCACCGTGGCCTTCGCCGTGCCGATCTGGCAGCAGCGCGCGCTGCTGGTACGGCACTGGCCCGCGCTGTCGCTGGGCATGCTCGCCGGCAGCACCGTGGCCATCCTCAGCTCCTGGTGGCTGGCCAATGCGCTGGCGCTGGAGAGCCCCGTCAGCCTGTCGCTGGTGCCGCGCTCGATCACCACGCCGTTCGCCATGCCGATCGCCACCGGCCTGGGCGGCGTGCCGGAACTGACGGCGATCTTCGTGATGCTGACCGGCGTGTTCGGCGCGCTGGTCGGTGGCCTGCTGCTGAAGTGGCTGCCGCTGCGCAGCGCGCTGGCCCGCGGCGCGCTGTTCGGCGTCGGCGCGCACGGTGCCGGCGTCGCCCGCGCCCAGGAAGTCGGCAGCGAGGAGGGCACCGTGGCCGGCCTGGTGATGGTGCTGATGGGCCTGCTCAACCTGTTCGCCGCGCCGTTGATCTCCCACCTGATCTGAGCCGCCGGGCCGCGAGCGGCCCTGGTTTTCATCGCCAACCGTCGCGGTTGGCGCCGCTTTGGTCAGTCGCCGGCGAAACGGCGACGGACGCAAAACTGGCTTCCAGGGCCACTGGCCGTGCGCCGAAGCGCCGCTAGACTCTCGGCACACCCACAACAATAAATGCCGAGGTGATCGTCGTGTCCGTAGCCCAATTGCTGCACCCCTCCGAAGTGAAGAACCAGGTTTCCGCCGCTGAATGGCAGACGCGTATCGACCTGGCCGCCTGTTACCGGCTGATCGCGATGTACGGCTGGGACGACCTGATCTTCACCCACATCTCGGCCAAGGTGCCGGGCACCGACGACTTCCTGATCAACCCGTACGGGCTTATGTTCCACGAGATCACCGCGTCGAGCCTGGTGAAGGTCGACCTGGCCGGCAACAAGCTGATGGACAGCCCCTACGACCTCAACCCGGCCGGCTACACCATCCACAGCGCGGTGCACGAAGTCCGTCACGACGTCGGCTGCGTGCTGCACATCCACACCGCCGCCGGCATCGCCGTTTCCGCGCAGAAGCAGGGCCTGCTGCCGCTGTCGCAGCAATCGCTGTTCGTCCTCGCCAGCCTGGCCTATCACGGCTACGAAGGCGTGGCGCTGAACCACGACGAGAAGTCGCGCCTGCAGGCCGACCTCGGCGACAAGAACTTCATGATCCTGCCCAACCACGGCCTGTTGACCGCCTTCGGCAGCATCGCCGACGCCTTCCTCGGCATGTTCACCCTGCAGCGCGCGTGCGAAATCCAGGTCATGGCGCAGAGCGGCGGTGCCGAACTCATCCACATTCCGCAGCAGGTTCTCGACGGCGCCCGGGCGATGATCGCCGGGGTGATGCGCAGCCCGCAGGGCATGGGCGGCGCGTTGCCCTGGCCGGCGCTGCTGCGCAAGCTCGACCTGCACAATCCCGGCTACGCCGCCTGATGGCCGCCGTCGGCATCGGCCTGGACGACTGGCGCGCCCAGGGCCGAACGCTGCTGTTCCATCGCCATGAAATCCGTCACTGGGCGGCTGGCCCGGTAGACGCGGAGCCGCTGCTGCTGATCCACGGGTTCCCCACCGCCAGCTGGGACTGGCATCGCCTGTGGGCACCGCTGGCGCAGCGCTACCGGGTGATCGCCTGCGACATGCTCGGCTTCGGCGACTCGGCCAAGCCGCGCCACCACCCTTACAGCCTGCTGGAGCAGGCCGACATACAGCAGGCATTGATCAAGCACCTGGCCATCGACCGTCCGCTGCACGTGCTGGCCCACGACTACGGCGACAGCGTCGCCCAGGAGCTGCTCGCGCGGCATCAGGAAGGGCGCGTGCGGCTGGCCAGCTGCGTGTTCCTCAACGGCGGGCTGTTTCCCGAAACCCATCACCCGGTGCTGCTGCAGAAGCTCCTGCTCAGCCCGGCCGGCTTCCTCGTCGACCGGCTGTTCACCCGGCGCACCCTGGCGGCCAACTTCGCCAAGGTGTTCGGTCCGCAGACCCAGCCGAGCGAGGCCGAGCTGGATGCGTTCTGGCAACTGATCGCGAAGAACGGGGGCGCCGCGGTGATGCACCGGCTGATTCGCTACATGCCGGAACGTCGCGAGCAGCGCGAGCGCTGGGTGACGGCGATGCAGCGCAGCGACGTGCCGCTGCGGGTGATCGATGGCGCCGTCGACCCGATCTCCGGCGCGCACATGGTGGCGCGCTACCGCGAGCTGATCCCGCAACCGGACTGCGTGCTGCTCGACGGCATCGGCCACTACCCGCAGGTCGAGGCGCCGGAGCAGGTGCTGGCGCATTACCTGGCGTTCCGCGACGGGCTGGCGCCAGCGGAAGCGCCGCAGCACGCCGAAGCGGTCTGAACCTGCCAGGGCCGGCGACCTCGTTCGCCGGTTCCTGGGCCATCCCGCGACGTTATCGACCATCATTCAGGTGCATCGTCTCGGTTGTGACCGTTTCCTGTCTGTTGGACACTTCGGGCATCTCAACCTGCCAAGGAGTTTCCCATGAGCCAAGCCGTGCGTTTCGAAGACAAGGTCGTGATCGTCACTGGCGCGGGCGGTGGCCTCGGTCGCGCCCACGCATTGCTGTTCGCCAAACACGGCGCGCGGGTAGTGGTGAACGACCTGGGCGGAAGCACCCATGGCGAGGGCGCCAACGCTTCGGCGGCGGACAAGGTGGTAGCGGAAATCCGCGAGGCGGGCGGCACCGCGGTCGCCAGCCATGACTCGGTGACCGATGGTGAGAAGATCGTGCAGGCCGCGCTGGACAGCTTCGGTCGCATCGACGTGGTGGTGAACAACGCCGGCATCCTGCGCGACAAGACCTTCCACAAGATGGAAGACGCCGACTGGGACCTGGTCTACAAGGTCCACGTCGAAGGCGCCTACAAGGTGACCCGCGCCGCCTGGCCGCACCTGCGCGAGCAGAACTACGGCCGGGTGATCTTCACCGCGTCCACCTCGGGCATCTACGGCAACTTCGGGCAGAGCAACTACGGCATGGCCAAGCTCGGTCTCTACGGGCTGACCCGCACGCTCGCCATCGAGGGCCGCAAGAACAACATCCTGGTCAACGCCATCGCCCCCACCGGCGGTACGCGGATGACCGAAGGGCTGATCCCGCCGCAGGTCTTCGAGCAGCTCAAGCCCGAGCTGGTCAGCCCGCTGGTGGTCTACCTCGGCAGCGAGCAGTGCCAGGACACCTCCGGGCTGTTCGAGGTCGGCGGCGGCTGGATGGGCAAGGTGCGCTGGGAGCGCAGCCTGGGCGCCGGCTTCGACCCGCGCGCCGGCTTTTCGCCGGAGGACGTGGCGGCGCACTGGCAGCAGATCGTCGACTTCGACAACGCCGCGCATCCCAAGGACAACATGGAAGCGCTCAAGGAAATGATGGCCAACCTGCAGAAATACGTGGTCTGACGACGGCAGGTTGCGGCTTCTTCCGCGGTTCGCGACGGCAGGACGTTGACCGGTCGCGCCGCTCACCTCGGTGGAGTTCTGCATGGGCGTGATCGTCGAACGGCTGGACGCGATAACCGTCATCACCCTCGACCGGCCGCAGGCGCGCAACGCGGTCGACCGTGCCACAGCCGACGCGCTGAGCGCCGCGCTGCGTGAGTTCGAGGAAGACCCGCAGGCACGCGTCGCGGTCCTCACCGGCAGCGGCGGGACCTTCTGTGCCGGCGCCGACCTGCACGCCGTGGCCGAAGGCGGCGAACGCCGCAACCGCCTGCAGGCGCAGGGCGACGGCCCGATGGGGCCGAGCCGGATGCAGCTGCGCAAGCCGCTGATCGCCGCCATCGAAGGCCACGCGGTGGCTGGCGGGCTCGAGCTGGCGCTGCTCGCCGACCTGCGGGTGATGGCGGCGGATGCGGTGCTCGGGGTGTTCTGCCGGCGCTTCGGCGTCCCGCTGATCGACGGCGGCAGCGTGCGCCTGCCGCGGCTGATCGGCCAGGGTCGCGCGCTGGACTTGATCCTCACCGGCCGCCCCGTGCATGCCGATGAGGCCCTGCAGATCGGCCTGGTCAGTCGCGTGGTCGCCGCCGGCCGCGCACGGGCCGCGGCCGAAGCGCTGGCCGCCGAGATCGCCGCGTTCCCGCCCACCTGCCTGCTGGCCGACCGCGCCAGCGTCCATGCGCAATGGGACCTGCCGTTCGCCGAAGCCCTGGCCAACGAGTTCGCTGGCGGCATGGCGGTACTCGAGAGCGGCGAGACGGAGCAGGGCGCGAAGCGCTTCAGCGCCGGCGACGGCCGCCACGGGCGCTTCTAGGTCGCGCTGCCCAAGACACCATCCGCCTGCCTTTCCCGCCTCGCGCCCTGTCGCGTGGCGTTCCTTTCCGCTGAAACGACCCATCCAGCGCCTGCGGAACACCTTCGCCGATGCCCGTCGGGCGCTTTGGTTACGCTCGGCACGCCGTCGCTCTTGGCTGGCCCCATTCAGCGCCTGAATGGCGGCTCCGGCGCAGGCCTGGTGCAGGCATTCATACTTTCGGGCGACAGTCCAAATCCGTCCTTGGTGCGCTTAACCGGGCGTCGGTGCGTGAGTAGGGTTGGCGCCAGTTCTATCCGCCAACAAGGAGCGCCGAATGACAACAACAACACGGCATGCAAAGGTCCAGCCCACGCTATTGGCTCTGGCCGTCGCCATGGGAATTTCCGCCCCCGCAGGGGCCGTCAATTTCAACATCGGTGAAGTCGAGGGTCAGCTCGACTCCTCGCTGTCGGTGGGGGCCAGCTGGTCCACCGCCAAGCCCGATCGCGACCTCATCGGGATCAACAACGGCGGTACCGGCTACACCCAGACCGGTGACGATAACCGTCTCAACTTCAAGCGCGGCGAGACCTTCTCGAAGATCTTCAAGGGCATCCACGATCTGGAGCTGAAGTACCGCGACACCGGTGTCTTCGTGCGCGGCAAGTACTGGTACGACTTCGAGCTGAAGGACGAAAGCCGGCCGTTCAAGGACATCAGCGACTCCAACCGCAAGGAAGGTGCGAAGTCCTCCGGTGCGCAGATCCTCGATGCCTTCGTCTACCAGAACTACAGCATCGGCGACCTGCCCGGAACCGTCCGCGTTGGCAAGCAGGTGGTGAGCTGGGGTGAAAGCACCTTCATCCAGAACAGCATCAACTCGATCAACCCGCTGGACGTCTCCGCCTTCCGCCGCCCGGGCGCGGAGATCAAGGAAGGCCTGATCCCGGTGAACATGCTGTACCTCTCGCAGACCGTCAACGACCGCCTCAGCATGGAGGGTTTCTACCAGCTGGAATGGGACCAGACGGTGGTCGACAACTGCGGCACCTTCTTCGGCTCCGACGTGGTCCAGGACGGTTGCGTCAACAACTACAACGTCGCCAGCGGCGCCATCGCGCCGTTCCAGCCGGCCGCCGCGGCGTTCGGCCAGGGCTTCGGCGTTACCAACGAGGGTGTGATCGTGCCGCGTGGGCCGGACCGCGACGCCCGTGACTCCGGGCAGTTCGGCCTGGCGCTGCGCTGGCTCGGCGATGCCACGGAATACGGCTTCTACTTCATGAACTACCACAGCCGCACGCCGGTGCTGAACACCGGCACGGCCGGCGCCGCGACGCTCGCCGCGCTGGGTAACGCCAACCCGCTGGCGGGGCCGCTGAGCGGCATCCTCGGGCAGGTCTGCGGCGCGTTCGGGGGGCCGGCCAGTTGCTTCACCGATCCGCGCTACTCGCCGACGGCGGCAGGTCTCGCCCAGAGCGTGTTGCTTGGTAACGGCAGTTACTCGCTGTCCTACCCCGAGGATATCCGCCTCTACGGGATGAGCTTCTCCACCACGCTGCCCACCGGCACCGCCTGGTCCGGCGAGATCAGCTACCGGCCGAATGCGCCGGTGCAGATCAACACCACCGACCTGACCCGCGCGCTGCTCAACCCGATCGCGCCGGGCACCTCACCGGTGGCGAGCGCGGCGGGCGCCGAGAACCGCGGCTACAACCGCAAGGAAATCACCCAGATCCAGACCACCCTGACGCACTTCTTCGATCAGGTGATGGGCGCCGAGCGCTTCACCCTGGTCGGCGAAGTGGGCTTCACCCACGTCGGCAACCTGGAGAGCACCAGCGAGCTTCGCTACGGCCGCGATTCGATCTACGGCACCCCGGACGATGCGACGCAACGGGCGGCCTACGGCACCCACGGCTTCGTCACCAGCAATTCCTGGGGTTATCGCCTGCGCGGCATCTGGGACTACAACAACGTGTTCGCCGGCGTGAACCTGCGGCCCAACGTGTCCTGGTCGCACGACGTCGACGGCTACGGCCCGAACGGCGCGTTCAACGAAGGCGCCAAGGCGGTGAGCTTCGGTATCGATGCCGACTACCAGAACACCTACACCACCAGCCTCTCGTACACCAACTTCTTCGGCGGCGACTACAACACGCTCACCGATCGCGACTTCGTTGCGCTCAGCTTCGGCGTGAACTTCTAAGCGGCCTTCAGCAAGTGAGGAAACCCTGATGCATACAACAAGAAAAATCCTCGGCGCGCTTGCCCTCTCGCTGCTCGCCGGCAGCGTGATGGCGGCAGTCGCCCCCGACCAGGTCGCCAAGCTCGGCACCAGCCTGACCCCGCTGGGCGGGGAAAAGGCGGGCAACGCCGACGGCAGCATTCCGGAGTGGACCGGCGGCCTGCCGACCAATGCCGCGCCGATCAGCAATAACGGCTTCGTCGGCGATCCCTACGCCGGCGAGAAGGCGCTGTTCACCATCACCGCGCAGAACGCCGAGCAGTACAAGGACAAGCTCAGCGCCGGCCAGCTGGCGATGTTCAAGCGCTACCCCGAAACCTACAAGATGATGGTCTACACCACCCACCGCAGCGCGGCCGTGCCGGATGCGATCTACGCCGCGGCCAAGCTCAGCGCGCAGAAGACCGGGCTGGTCGAGGGCGGCAACGGTCTGACCAACTTCACCGAAAGCCGCTACTACGCCTTCCCGATCCCGCAGAACGGCCTGGAAGCGATCTGGAACCACATCACCCGTTACCGCGGCGGCAACCTGCAGCGCACCATCGTCCAGGCCACGCCGCAAACCAACGGCAGCTTCACCCTCGTGCAGTTCGAGGACGAAGTGGCGATGCCGGACAACATGCCCGACCTCGATCCGGCCAAGGCCGCCAACGCGTTGCTGTTCTTCAAGCAGCGGGTGACCGCGCCGGCGCGTCTGGCCGGTAACGTGCTGCTGGTGCACGACTCGCTTGACCAGGTGAAGGAGCCGCGCATGGCGTGGATCTACAACGCCGGCCAGCGCCGCGTGCGCCGCGCGCCGCAGGTGTCCTACGACGGTCCGGGCACCGCCGCCGACGGCCTGCGTACCTCGGACAACTTCGACATGTTCAACGGCGCGCCGAACCGTTACGACTGGAAACTGATCGGCAAGCAGGAGATGTACATTCCCTACAACAACTACCGCCTGGCCTCGCCCGAGCTGAAGTACGCCGACATCCTCAAGGCCGGCCACATCAACCAGGACCTGGCGCGCTACGAGCTGCACCGCGTCTGGGTGGTGGAAGCCACGCTGAAGAGCGGCGAGCGCAACATCTACGCCAAGCGCCGCTTCTACCTCGACGAGGACTCCTGGCAGATCGCCGCCTCCGAGCTGTACGACGGTCGTGGCCAGCTGTGGCGCGTCGGCGAGGCGCAGATGTACCAGCAGTACGACAAGCAGGTGCCGGTGTACGCCTTCGAATCGCTCTACGACATCATCGCCGGCCGCTACCTGTCGATCGGCATGAACAACGAGGAGAAGAGCGCGATCCGCTACGGCACCAAGGCGTCGGCCAACGACTTCACCCCGGCCGCACTGCGCAACGCCGGCGTTCGCTGAGACGCGCCTCGCCGCGTGCCCAACCGGGCAACAACAGTCCTGCTGATAGGCGGCCATCACGGCCGCCTTTTTTACGACCGCGTATCGCCTCGCCGGCTGAGCAGGCACTACTATCGGGCAAGGTTCCACAATCACAACAAGAGAGCCGACGTCATGCTTACCCACGCTATAAGGGACAGCCTGCCGGTCGCGCCGAAAGCGCCCGCATTGCCCCGTCTTCCGCCCCTGCATCTGCCGCGCACGCGACTCACCCAGCCTCTGCTCGCCAGCGAATGCCGCCTGCGTCTGCTCTGCGCGCCCGCCGGGTTCGGCAAGAGCGTGCTGCTCAACGAGTGCGCGCGCCATTTGCCGCGCGACACCCGGCTGGTCTGGCTTGACCTCGCCGGCCGCGCGCTGAGCCCCGCCGCGCTGCTGGAGCGGTTGAGCACGGCGCTGGCCGACGAGGCGGCCGAGGGGCCGGTGCTGGAGGCGCTGCTCGACCTGTTGCAGCGGCAGGCGCAGCCGCTGTGGCTGGTCCTCGACGATTACCCGCGCGAAGAGGCGGCGGAACTGGATGCCTGCCTGGACCAGTTGTTCGAGCGCGGCCCGGCATCGCTCTGCTGGTGGGTCAGCAGCCGCCGGCGGCCCGCCTGGAACCTGCCGAGGCTGCAACTGCAGGGCGACTTGCTGATGCTCGGCGCACAGGCGCTGGCGCTGACCCGCGATGAACTTCAGTGCCTGCTCGACCTGCAGGCACCGACCCTCGGCGCGCAGAGCCTGGAGCGTCTGCACGACGTGAGCGAGGGCTGGCTCGCCGGCGTGCGCCTGCTGTTGCTCGACGCCGATGAGCAGGCCCTGGAGCAGCGGCTGGTGAATGGCACGCCGCTGTTGCGCGACTACATCGTGCAGGACGTGCTGGCCGACCTGAACGACGAATTGCGCGAGGCCCTGTTCGCCCTGACCCTGCTGCCGCGCTTCTGCGCCGAACTCTGCGAGCACGTGCTCGACGGCGGAGCCGAGCGGCTTGCCACGTTGCGTCAACGCCAACTGTTCATCCGCGCGCTGGACAGCTGCGGCGACTGGTTCCGCCTGTGGCGACCGCTGGCGCTGGTGCTGCGCCGGCTGCCGAGCCCGCTGCCGCCCAACTCGGTGCATGTGCGCGCCTGCCAGTGGTTCGCCAGCCACGGCGAGATTCGCGAAGCGGTGGAGCAGGCGCTGCTCGCCGGGCAGATGGAGGTCGCGGCCAATTACCTGCAGCGCTTCGGCCAGGAGCAACTGCTGATCGGGCAGAACGTCTCGCTGTTCCTGCAATGGCGCAACGAACTGCCGCACACGCTGTTTTCCAGCACCAGCCGGTTGATCGCGCTGCAGGCGTGGGCGCTGATGATCTGTGCGCGGCTCGACGAGGTGGAGGCGTGCCTGGCCGATCTGGCGCACTTCCTGCCGCAGCCTGACGCGCGCCGCCAGCGCGAACTGCTCGCCCACTGGCAAGCCATCAGCGGCGCCCTGGCGCGTCAGCGCGGCCAGCCGGAGGCTCGCCAATGGTGCCTCGAAGCGCTCGCCGAACTGCCCGAACGAGCCTGGTCGCAGCGCGTGTTGTGCTACCAGATCCTCAGCCAGCAGGCGCTGGCCGAGGGCCATCTGGATGAAGGCGAGCACTACGGCGACGAAGGCATCAAACTGGCCCGGCTACACGCCAGCGTGCTCTACGAAGGCCTGCTGACCGTCGACCGCGTGCACCTGCTGGAAATGCGCGGGGAAACCGATCGCGCGCTGGAACTCCTGGAGCAGGCGCTCGATGCGCTGGGCGACACGCCGACCGGTCCGGTGCCGGCGCGGCTGTGGCTGCTGCGGGCTCATCTGCTGGCGGTCCAGGGGCTTTCCAGGCAGGCGCGCGAGGCGTTTCAGGTGGGGCTGGACGCGGCGCTGGGCAGCGGCGATGCCTACACCTTCTTCGGCTACCTCGGCCTCGCCGAGCTGGCCGCCTATACCGATCAGCATGCCGAAGCCTTCCGCTGGCTCGCCGAGGCCGAGCGACTGATGCAATGGCGGCACGTACCCGCGATCCGTTATCGCTGCGTGCTGCAACTGGGCTTCGGCGTGCTCTGGTTGCAGCAGGGCGAAGTGGGCAAGGCCCGCGCCGCGCTCGAACCGGTTCTGCAGCACTACCGGGACAACGGCCTGCTGGCGCCGCCCGGCGCCTACGACGTGGTGATCCGCGTGCGTCGCCAACTGGCGCTGTGCGAACTGCTCGACGGATCGCCGCAGCGGGCGGTGGACGACCTCAGCGCGCTGCTCGAGGAATGCCTGCAGAACGACCTGCAGAACCTGGCCTGCGAATGCCGCTGCAGCCTGGCCGAGGCCCTGCTGGCGGCCGGGCAGGCGAGCGCGGCGGAAGAGGAACTGCGCCGCGCGCTCGGCATGGCGGCACGTCAGCGCCTGGCGCTACCGCTGCTGGCGTTGCAGCAGCGCCAGGCCCACTGGCTGGATCGCCTGCTGCCCGGCGCCAGCGCGCAGCCGCTGCACGAGCGCCTGCTAAACCCGCTGGAGCGCGAAGCGCAGGTACAGCCGGTGGCGGACGGGGCGCTGCTCAGCCAGCGCGAGCTGACCGTGTTGAAGCTGATCGCCCAGGGCTGTTCGAATCAGGACATCGCCCAGCAGCTTTACATCTCGCTGCACACGGTGAAGACCCACGCGCGGCGGATCAACGTCAAGCTCGGCGTGCGCCGCCGCACCCAGGCGGTGGCCACCGCCAAGGCGCTGGGTTTGATGGGATAGCCCTCAGTGCAGGGCGGTGGTGCGGTTCATCTGCCGCAGGCGCTGACTCACCGTCAGCCGCTGGGCCTCGTCCTCGCTGAGCAGCAGCGCGCGTTCGAGGTCGTAGCGCTCGCCCTGCGGGCAGTCGATCAGGCGGTAGAGGTCCGCGCGTGCCAGGTGATCGGCCACGTTCGGCGGCCCGAGCAGCAGGACCCGTTCGGCATCCTTCAGCGCCGCCAGCGGATCGTCGGCCTGCTGGTGCAATTGCCGCAGGTTGCGCGACAGCCGCCGCAACAGCCCGTGGCCGTCGCAGGTTGCCAGGTGCGCGGCGCTCAATTCGACCGCGTTGCCGAAATGGCGGACCAGCAGGTCGCGGCAGTCGCGGGTATACAGGCGGCGCCCGCCGCAGGGGTCGAGCAGGTGGTCGGCGCCGGGCACGCGAAGCAGGAAGTAGCGGGGGAAGTTGACGCCCTGCAGGGGAATATCCAGACGCCGGGCAAGTTCCAGGGCAATCAGCGCCAGCGACAGCGGCTGGCCGCGGCGACGCTGCAGCACCTTGTGCAGCAGCGCGGCCTGCGGGCGCAGCGGCGAATCGTCGTCTTCGTGGAAGTCCAGCGCGCTCAGCTGGCGCAGCAGCGGTTGCGCCAGCTCCCTGGCCGGCAATTGCGGCAGTGCCACGGCCACGCGTTGCTCGAGGCTCGCCAGCTCACGCAGCACCTGCGCGGGTTGCACGTCGGCGTCATGTTCGGCGGCAACCCAGAGCGCCGCCTCGAAAACGGCGGGGGGGCCCGATTCCAGACAGGCTAGGCAGGCTTGACGCGGATTCATGGCGACCCTCCAGGCTGGCTCGCTCTAGTTATTTAGCTGGCCGACGAACCTTCGTCCAGCAGGAGCGGCCCGGCGGTGGAGGCGGGGCGAAAACGGGAGGGGCGGGTGTGGGGGCGAGCGAGGCCGCCTGCGATGACCGGCGTACCGGCGCTCGCAGGATTCCTGATTCAGTTGCGGGCTTGGCTGGCCGAGGATGTCGAATGAGCGCCTTGCGCCATGGAGGCGAGCAGCGCCGAGGAAGCCTCGCCATTCTCGATGGCCAGGCCGAGCTGCACGCTCATGATGAAACGCTCGAGCTTTTCGCGATTGCGCCACTGATCGGCACTGATGAAGCGCTTGACGGTCACGCCGTCGTCATTGGACAGCGTCAGCAGCACGCTGCCATCAAGCCGCTCAATGCTGAAGTTCACGTAATAGTCAGCCTGGAAGACGTCGGAAATCATCTGAAAGGGGCTTTCCATCTCGGTACCTGCCTGGGTGGCTTAATTCACACAGGTAGATGGACGAGGCGGTGCCGATAAAGTTCGCAGCGCATCTACGGAAGGCGGCGCGTTTCGCTGGTTTTCCGGCGAAACCGATGGACGGTCGGCCGATGCACCAGAAAGACCACGGAAATCAAGGCTTTGCCCTTTTGTGGTGAAATTTCGGGCAAGCCTTCCGAGGCGCGCCGGCAGTGCGGTGCAGGCGCTGCCGGTGAGCCGCGCCGTTACTGCCCGGCGCTGTCGAGGACGATTTCGCTCAGGGCGTCCGCCTGATTCTTGAAGGCGCGGGCGAACACCTCGCGATTCTTCGCCATGAAGATGCCGACTTCCTCGACCTGCTGTTCGCTGAGCGAAGGCACGGCCTTCTGCAGCACCTCGCCGAGGGATTCGGCCAGCTCGAGCATCTTGTCGTAACGATCCGCCTCGGCTTTATCCATGAACAAGCGCTCCTGATCGCGACTGCTGCGATACACCACTTCGACGGCCATTCCCCACCTCGATTGCCTTCAGCTTGGGTTGATGTTACTGGATTTATATACAGTGTACGGTGCTGTCGCCACCGAGGAAAGCCTGCCCGGCGATTTCCTGCTTTGGTACTGCCGCGGCGAAAACGTCACGGTCATCGCGTAGCATCTTCGATGCCGCTGGTTCCGTTCCTGCATGCGCCGTGCACAGGATAATCCCGCGAGCCAGTCAAGGAGCGTCAACGTGAAACTGAATTGGGCCGAGTCCCTGCGTCATTCCCTGCATGAACTGGCCGAGTCGCTGGGCAACCTGCTGGTGGAGGGCTTCCATTACCTGGCGCTGTTCGCCATTGGCGCGGTGACCGCCTGGGCGGCGGTGATGGCGTTCTGCGACATGGTGGAGAAGGGGCACACCAGCGTCGACGACATCCTGCTGCTGTTCATCTACCTGGAATTGGGCGCCATGGTGGGGATTTACTTCAAGACCAACCACATGCCGGTGCGCTTCCTGATCTACGTGGCGATCACCGCGTTGACCCGCCTGCTGATCTCGGACGTTTCCCACCACAACCGGCCGGACCTCAGCGTGATCTACGTGTCGGGTGCGATCCTGCTGCTGGCCGTGGCGATTCTGGTGGTGCGTTATGCCTCGTCGCGCTTCCCTTCGGTGCAGCACGACGGGCCGGGCAAGCCAGGCCCGCGTCCGGCGGCGGAACCCGAGGCCTCCGAACGCGATTGAGCCGGTTCGCACGCCGGTTCAGGCGCTTTGCGGCGGGGTGCCTGGCAGGGCATTCGGGGATCGAATGGCCGCGTCTTTGTCCGCAATGTGCGCTGTTGCTCAACCGGCTGTCGGTGGTTTGGAGAGTTGGCCGTGGACTTGCTAGGTCACCAGGGACACTCATGTTCCGCAGGTGTACGGCCATGCTCAATCCTTTCCAGTTCGTCAGCGAATCCTTCAAGGACGAGTTCCATGTGCGTTTCAGCATCGAACGCATGGACGGCAGCATCACCATGTCGCTGACCAACGAGAGCGGCGTGGTCGCCCGTCGTGCGCTGAGCAGCGAACAGCTGGGCGACCTGTCCAAGCTGGAGCAGACGGTGCAGAGCATTCGTTTCGGTCTGGCCATCGACAATGGCCAAGGCATTCGCTGCCTCAATCAGATCAGTGCCAAGGCCGCCAACGAGCTGCTGCCCAACGGCTAGGTCCATCCCGGGGTGCCAGCCTCAGGCATCCAGCGGCGCCAGCAACCGGTCCACTTCTTCCTCGGTCATCTTCCATTCGCCCTGCGACCCACCCTCCAGCACGCCGCGGGCCAGGCCGGCCTTGGCCTGCTGCAGCTGCTGGATCTTCTCCTCGACGCTGCCACGCGCGATCAGCTTGTAGACGAACACCGGCTTGTCCTGGCCGATGCGGTAGGCGCGATCGCTGGCCTGCGCCTCGGCGGCCGGGTTCCACCAGGGGTCGAAATGGATCACGGTGTCGGCGGCGGTGAGATTGAGCCCGGCGCCGCCGGCCTTGAGGCTGATCAGGAAGATCGGCAGGGTGCCGGCCTGGAACTGCTGCACCGGCGTGCGCCGGTCGCGCGTCGCGCCGGTGAGCAGCGCATAGGGAACCTTGCGGCGCTGCAATTCGGCCTCGATCAGCCCGAGCATGCCGGTGAACTGGGAGAACAGCAGCACCCGCCGGTTTTCGCTGAAGAGCGCCTCGAGCATTTCCAGCAGGGTTGCCAGCTTGGCCGAGTGCTCGGGTTTGTAGGGCGTCTTCTCGCCCTCCAGCAGGCGCAGGTCGCAGCAGGCCTGGCGCAGGCGCAGCAGCGCCTCGAGGATGATGATCTGGCTGCGCGCCAGGCCCTGGCGCCCGATCTCCTCGCGGACCTTGCGATCCATCGCCAGGCGCAGCGTCTCGTAGCGGTCGCGCTGCGCATCGCTGAGCTCGACCCACTGGATCACCTCGGTCTTCGGCGGCAGCTCGCGCGCCACCTGCTCCTTGGTGCGGCGCAGCAGGAACGGGCGCACGCGGGCGTTCAACTGGGCCAGGCGGGCGGCGTCGGCGTGTTTCTCGATCGGCGCGCGGTAGGCCTGGTTGAAGCTCTTCTCGTTGCCCAGCCAGCCGGGCATGAGGAAGTCGAACAGCGCCCAGAGTTCGCCCAGGTGGTTCTCCAGCGGCGTGCCGGTCAGGCACAGGCGCTGCCCGGCGTTGAGTTCGCGCACCGCCTGGGCCGCCTTGCTGCGGGCATTCTTGACGTTCTGCGCCTCGTCGAGGATCAGCAGATGGAAGGGTTGCGCGGCCAGCACCTTGGTGTCGCGCGGCAGCAGTGCGTAGGTGGTGAGCAGCAGGTCGTACTGGTCGAGCTTGGCGAAATGCGCGCGCCGACGTGGACCATGCAGCGCCAGCACGCGCAGATCCGGGGCAAAACGCGCGGCTTCGTCCTGCCAGTTGGGGATCAGGCTGGTGGGCATGACGATCAGCGCCGGGCGGGTCAGGCGTCCGGCGCGTTTTTCCGCCAGCACGTGGGCGAGGGTCTGCAGGGTTTTGCCCAGGCCCATGTCGTCGGCCAGCACGCCGCCGGCTTCCAGTTCGCCCAGCGCCTGCATCCAGGCCAGGCCCTGCGCCTGATACGGGCGCAATTGCGCGTTGAGTCCCGCGGGCGCGGCGGCCGGCTGCTGCGGCAGCTCGCGCAAGCGTTCGGCGAAGCGACGCAGGCGTTCGCCGCCCTGCCATTCCAGGGCGAGGCTGACTTCCATTCCGGCCAGCCGCGCAGCGTCCGGCTTGGCCAGGCGCAGGCGATCCTGTTCCAGCGGCGGATCGCGGAAAAACAGGTCGCCGAGCGCGCCGAGCAGCGGTTTCAGGCGCGCGAAAGGCAGCGCGACGCGGCGCCCGTCGCCGGGCAGCGGCACCATCAGCATCTCGTCGTCACGGCGCTTGTGCAGCGTGTCGGCGCTGAGCAGCCAGGGCGTATGGCGGATCGCATGGAGCAGTACCGGCAGCAGGCTGACGCGGCGGCCCTCGACTTCGACGCCCATCTCCAGATCGAACCAGTTCTGCTCCGGGGTTTCTTCCAGGCGCGAATACCAGGCGTCGATTTCGGCGAGGTGGAAGAGGAATTCCGGACGGATCAAGATGCGCCAACCCTGCTCGCGCAGGCGTGGCAGGCCTTCGCGGACGAAGCTCAGCCAGGCGGCGTCGGAGGGCAGCTCGAAGGCCTCGCCGGCCTTTTCCGGCAGCGCTTCGCTGACCCGCAGGGCGACGCTGAAACCGTACTGGCCGAGTTCGCGACGCAGCGCCGCTTCGGCCTCCAGCTGGCGGCGGATGCGCAGTTGCCGGTGATCGGCGAGCGGCACTACCAGGTCGCGGTTCTGCCGTCCGTGCGCCAGGTGTCCGGCGTACTCGAAGGCGAGGGCGGCGCGGTGCTGGGTCTGCTCGGTCATGCGCCCCTTGCGCGCGTCGAAATGCACGCGCACGTGGCTGTTCAGGCTGAGCAGCGGCTGCGGTTGCAGGTCGTCGCGAAGGATCTCCTCCGGCGCGTTGGCGCTGGGCAGCGCTTCGTGGCGATCGAGCTGGCGCTGCAGGGTCAGCAGGGCGGCCGCGGCGTGCTTGCAGTTGCGTCCGACCGGGCAACTGCAACTGCACTGGAACGTCCAGCCGTCGCCCTGCGGCTGCAGGCGGATGGTCTGCCGGTAGGGTAGATCGGCACTGCCGGAGCAGAGTGCGCGCAGGTTCAGTTCGTCCACCTCCAGCAGCGTCGCCCGGTCCTGCTCAGCGTACGCCCGGGCACGCTCCAGGCAGGCAGGGTCGAAGGCGGCCCGCCAGTCGTCAGGCAGGCCCCGGCGGAGGTCCGGGCGCGTCGGCACGGCGGAAGGGGGCGATGAGGGTTTCAACATGCTCGGTCGCTGCGAGTCGTGAACCGTCAATTCTCGCACGCGCCGCCGCGCTTGGGCACCCGTTGGCTGGCGTTCGTCGGCGCTGCAAGCGTATGCGGGACGGCGCGCGAGCCCGGCGCATGCGCGCTACAGCGGGCGGTTCAGAGCCTGCCGGTACTGGCCCGGCGTGCCGCCGAATTCGGCGCGGAAGCGGTTGCTGAAGTGGCTGGCGCTGGCGAAGCCGCAGGCCAGGGCGATGTCGCCGAGCGCCAGAGGGCTGTCGCGCAGCAGCTCGCGGGCACGTTGCAGACGCCGGGCCAGCAGGTAGCGGTGCGGCGGCAGGCCAAAGCTCTCGCGGAACATCCGCGCGAAGTGATACTCGGACAGCGCCGCGATGCCGGCCAACTGGCCGAGGCTGATGGCGTCGTCCAGGTGCGCTTCGATGTAATCGACCAGGCCCCGCCGCAGCCGAGGCGCCAGCCCGCCCTTCAGGCGCAGCTCGGGCCGGCGACCAACCTGGGTCAGCAGCGCGTGTTCGAGCATGGCGTGGGCGAGGCTGCTGGTCAGCAGGCGCTCACCCGGCTCGCTCCAGTCCAGCCGGCTCAGCTGGCGGAAGCGCCGGGCCTGCTGCGGATCGTCGAGGAAGGTCGCCTCGTTGAGCTGCAGTTCGCGCGGCTCGCGGTCGAGCAGGGTCACCGCGCTCTGCGCGAAGCGTTGCGGGCTGACGTAGAGGTGAGCCAGGCGGATGTCGCCGTTGATCACCCAGGCCGATTCATGCCCGGCGGGGAGGACGCACAGCTTATCCGGCGCGCCCTTGGCATGCGGGCGCTCGCGGCGGAAGGTGCCGGTGCCGCCGTCCAGATAGCAGGACAGCGTGTGCCAGGCCGTACCGGTGTAGTCGCGGGCGTCGTGATGGTTGCTCCACAACGCCGCGGCCAGCCCGTCTCCCAGTTCCGCGCTGTGTTCCAGGCGGGCATGGGGAGAGCTGGCGAGGGATTGGAAGACCTGATTCTGTTCGAGCTGCGACATGCGGACACCTCAATGCCGCCATCCTACGGCGCCGACGGCGGCCTGCGCAGCCACCGCCGGCGAAAAAGCGCAAGAATCTGCAATTTAGTGCAGCAGCTTCTCGATGGTTTCGATCAGGGCGTCGTAGGCCACCGGTTTGCCGATGTGCTGGTTGAAACCGGCGTCGAGGGTCTTCTGCGCGTCGTCGCTGGTGCCGTAGCCGGTGAGGGCGATGGCCGGCACGCCGGCGCATTGCGGCAGCTGGCGCAGGGCGCGGATCAACGCGTGGCCGTCCATGTTCGGCATGCCGATGTCGGAGAGGATCAGGTCGAACGTCTGAGTGTCGGCCAGCGCCAGCGCCTTCTCTCCGCTGGTCGCGGTGGTCACCCGAGCCTCTTCCATCTCCAGCAGCATCTGCAGGGTTTCGAGGATGTCCGGCGAGTCGTCCACCAGGAGAATCCGCAGGTTCCTGAGCTTGCCGCCTTCGACGGCCCCGTCCTCGACCGGAAGCGCGTGCGGCAGGGTGTAGAGCGGCAACCAGACGCTGAAGGTGCTGCCTCGTTGCCGGCCGGGGGAGGTCACCGCGACTCGCCCGCCATGCGCTTCGGCCAGTTGCCGCACCAGCGACAGGCCGATGCCGAGGCCGTCGCGGTTACGCTGCGCGTGCTGGCCTTCGCCCTGGCCGAACAGTTCGAACACCTTGGGCAGGAAGTCCTGGTCGATCCCCTGTCCGTCGTCGATCACCTGCAGCCGCGCCATGCCCCCGTCCAGGTCCGTGAGCAAGGTGACGTGACCGCCGTTGAGGGTGAACTTCATCGCATTGTTCACCAGGTTCCAGACGATCTGCTCGACGCGGGTGAAGTCGGCCTCGATGATCATCGGTTCGCCGTCGGCCCCGTGGCGCACGCTGAAGGCGATATCCCGCGCCGCGGCTTCGGCCTGGGCCACCTTGCCGATGTCGTCGATCAGCTGGCGCAGGTCTACGGGTGTGCGCTTGAGCTTGAGCTTGCCGGTGCGCACGCGGGACAGGTCGAGCAGGTCGTCGATGATCCGCGCCTGGCTCTGCACCGCCTGCTGGATGGTGTGCGCCGCCTTGCTCATCAACCCCGAGGACTTGACCGCCGGCAGGCGGCTGAGCAGCTCGGCATGCAGCTGGATCAGGTTCAGCGGGTGCTTGAGCTCGTGCGACATAATGGCGAAGAACTCATCCTTGAGCTGGCTGGAGTTCTTGCTCTCGTTTAGCTGGCTTTCCTGCTGCATCAGCTGGCGCTTGTGCTCGGTCAGGTCGCGGGCGATCTTCACGTAGCCCTGCCGCTGGCCGACCAGAGGGGTCATGATCCCGCTGCAATAGAAGCGGCTGCCGTCCTTGCGCTGGTGCCAGCGCTCGTCCTCGGCGCGGCCGTTCTCGCGGGACTTGAGCATCTCCTGCTGCGGGACGCCGGCCTCGATGTCTTCGGGCGTGAAGATCAGCGCGCCGGGCTGCCCCAGCGCTTCCTGCTCCAGGTAGCCGAAGTTGATCTCGGCGCCCTTGTTCCAGCTGGTGATCAGGCCATCGGTATCCAGCGTGATGATGGCGTAGTCGCGGGTGCTTTCCGCTACCAGGCGCATCAGTTCCTCACCGGCACGCAGTTGCTCCTCGGCCTCGCGCCGGCGGCTGATGTCGAAGAAGGTCAGCACGGCCCCTTCGATACGGTCCTCGGTGGTGCGATAGGGCAGCAGGCGCACGATGTACCAGGCGCCATCGGTGCTCTGCACTTCGCGCTCGATCAGCCGGAGCGACTCGAACACCCGAGAGGTGTCCTCTGCCAGCTCGTCGTAATACAGGCGGTGGGTGATATCAAGCAGCGAGCGGCCGGCGTCGGTCGGGATGATGCTGAAGATGTCGACCGCCCGCGGGGTGTACCACTTGATGCGCAGGCCGCGGTCGACGAACACCGTAGCGATGTCGGCCGAGGTGATCAGGTTCTGCAGGTCGTCGTTGATCTTGCCGGTTTCCTCGACCTTGGACTTCAGCTCATGGTTGACGGTGATCAGCTCCTCGTTGATCGATTGCAAATCCTCCTTGCTGGTCTCCAGTTCCTCGGTGGTGGAGCGCAGTTCCTCGTTGATCGCCTGCAATTCCTCGTTGGAGGCCTTGAGCTCCTCGGTGGAGGTTTCCGACTGCTCGATGGTGGCTTGCAGCTGCTGCTTGGTGCGCTGCAACTCCTCTTCCAGGTGCGCGAGCACGCTGTCCTTGCCGTCGTCACGGGGCGACTTGGCCTCGTTGCCCATCGTCTCCTCGACCTCGTCGAACAGCACCAGCACAAGTTCGCTACCAGCTTCGCCGTCGGTGAACGGGCGCGCCACCATGTTCACGTAGAAGGTCCGGCCGTCGCGGGCCAGGCGCACGCGGCGGGCCTCTACGCTCATCCGCGACTGGATGGCCTGGAACAGCGCGGTGCGCAGTTCCAGGCGCAGTTCCGGGTGGACCAGGGTCAGCAGGTTGTGCGAGGGCTCGCCACCGACGTAGCGCAAGAAGTGCCCGGCGCGATCGGACATGTGCACGATCTCGGACTCGTGGTTGACGATCACGCTGGGCGGCGCGTACTGCTCGAGCACGCGGCGATGCACCTCGGCGAAGGACACCTTACGCCGCTCGTAGCTGGTGGTCTTCATTACCGTGGGGGCGAGTTGGAAACCTTCGGTCGGCACCACTGGCGTGCGCCGGGTGATACCGATGTCTGTCCTGGCGCGGTAGATGCGGTTCTTCTTGTCCACCACGGTGAACAGGTCGGCGCAGGCATCGGCCGTCTCCGAACTGCCGAGGAACAGGTAGCCGCCCGGGCGCAGGGCGAAGTGGAACATCCTCAGGATGTCGTGCTGCACGTCGCGGTCGAGGTAGATCAGCAGGTTGCGGCAGGAAATCAGGTCGAGCTTGGAGAACGGCGGATCGCGTAGCAGGCTGTGCTGGGCGAACAGCATCTTCTCGCGGATTTCCTTCTTGATCCGGTAGTACGTCTGCTCCTTGGTGAAGAACTGGCGCAGGCGCGTCGGTGTCACGTCGGTGATGATCGCCTCGGGGAAGATGCCGGCGCGCCCGACCGCGATGGCGCGTTCGTCGATGTCGGTGGCGAACACCTGGAGTTTCGCCGGCCTGCCGTCGAGCTCCGCCTGGTCGCTGAGCAGCATCGCCAGCGAGTAGGCTTCCTGGCCGGTCGAGCAGGCCGCCGACCAGACGCGGATTTCGCGCTCCTCGTCGGTGTTTTCCTCGAAGAGCAGGGGAATGATGTCGCGTTCCAGTGCCTCGAAGGACTCGCGGTCGCGGAAGAAGTTGGTCACGCCGATCAGCATGTCGCCCAGGAGCGCGTGCGTCTCGGCACTGTTCTCCAGCAGGTAGTCCAGGTACTCGGGAAGGCTTTGCTTGGCATTCACCTGCATCCGTCGCTCGATGCGGCGCAGCACTGTCGCACGCTTGTAATGGCGGAAATCGTGCCCGGTGCGGTTGCGCAGCAGGTTGATCACGTCGCGCAGCGCCCGCTCTGCGGCCTGTGCCTGTTCCTTGGTGTCGACGCCATGAATCTGGATCGCGGAATCTTCCTCGGGATAGTCCGGCAGGGCGATGTTGCTGAGGTTCTGCCACAGCTCGGTGAGCTTCTGCGGCATCTCGGTAACCGGCAGGACCATGTCCACCAGGCCGCTTTCTATCGCGCTGCGCGGCATGCCCTCGTATTCCGCATCTTCGGGGGCCTGCGCCATGGTCACGCCGCCCTGTTCCTTGATGCGTGCCAGGCCCACGGTGCCGTCGCTGCCGTTGCCGGAGAGGACGATGCAGAACGCGCGCTCCTTGTGCACATCGGCCAGGGTACGGAAGAACAGGTCGATGGAGGTGTGCTGGCCGCGACGCGCCGGCGGGTCGGTCAGGCGCAGGTAGCCGTCGTTCATCGACAGGTCGTTGCCCGGTGGAATCACATAGACGTGGTGCTTCTCGATCGGCACCGGTTCGGTCACCTGCAGGACCTTCATCCGGGTGGCGCGCTGGAGCACCTGCGCCGCGCTGCTTTCGTGATCCGGCGAAAGGTGCAGGATCACCACGAAGGCCATGCCGTTGCCCTTCGGCATCTGTTCCAGAAACTGCTGCAGGGCTTTCAGCCCGCCTGCCGAGGCACCGATGCCGACGACGGGAAAATCCAGCTTGCTGCTGATGCTATTGCCGTTTCGCGGAATGGACATGGAGTCGCCTGGCACCTGGGTCATAGAACTCTCTGGATGCGCCCTGCCGAAACCCCACGCTGCGCGGGGTGGATGGACGATGGAGCGGACGGCTTGCGGCGCGTCCGTGTGTCCGACCACGGAGTATCGCACGTTGACCACCTCCAACGGCTTCCGTTGCCGAGCGATGACGGTCGTCAAAAGCGCAAGTTCCTGCAAGCGGCCAGGCCCGACGCGCGGCAGACTCTTCGTCGCCGCATCGCTCGCCCTTTCCGTCTCGGAGTCGCCATGAACCTTGCCTTGTACCTGCTCACCGTGCTGATCTGGGGGACCACCTGGATCGCCATCAAGCTGCAGATGGGCGACGTCGCCATCGCCGCTTCCATCGCCTATCGCTTCGCCCTGGCCGCGCTGGTGCTGTTCGCCTACCTGCTGCTGCGCGGCAGCCTGCAAAGGCTCGACCGGCGCGCACAGCTGCTCTGCGTGGCCCAGGGGCTGTGCCTGTTCTGCGTCAACTTCCTGTGCTTCTACAGCGCCAGCCAGTGGATACCCAGTGGCTTGATCGCCGTGGTGTTCAGCACCGCCACCCTGTGGAACGCGCTGAACGCACGGGTGTTCTTCGGCCAGCGCATCGCCGCGAACGTGCTGGCCGGCGGCGCGCTGGGGCTACTCGGCCTGGCGCTGCTGTTCTGGCCGGAACTGGGCGGCCACTCCGCCAGCCGTGAAACCCTGATCGGCCTTGGCCTGGCGCTGCTCGGAACCCTGTGTTTCTCCGCCGGCAACCTGCTCTCCAGCCTGCAGCAGAAGGCCGGCCTGCGCCCGCTGAGCAGCAACGCCTGGGGCATGCTCTATGGCACCCTGGCGCTGCTCGCGGTGTGCCTGGTGAGCGGCACGCCGCTGAGCTTCGACTGGAGCACGCGCTACGTCGGCTCGCTGCTGTACCTGGCGATTCCCGGCTCGGTGATCGGCTTCACCGCCTACCTGACCCTGGTCGGCCGCATGGGGCCGGAGCGCGCCGCCTACTGCACCGTGCTGTTCCCGGTGGTGGCGCTGAACATCTCGGCGTTCGTCGAGGGCTACCAGTGGACGCTGCCGGCCCTGTGCGGCCTGGTGCTGGTGATGGCAGGCAACCTGCTGGTGTTCCGCAAGGCGCGTCCCGTCGCGGCGGTGGCGCCGACGCCGGCCTGAAACGGCGGCTTCAGCTGTGCGACAGGCGTGGGCCGAAGAGGATGATCGCGGCGCCCAGCAGGCACACCGCGCCGCCGAGGTAGTCGCTGGGTAGCGGACGGGTACGCTCGACGAAGGCCAGCCAGAACAGCGCCGAGCAGACGTACACGCCCCCGTAGGCGGCGTAGGCTCGGCCGGCGAACTCCGCCTCGACGCGGGTGAGGATCAGCGCGAAGGCCGTCAGCGCCAGCAGGCCGGGAGCGATCCACAGCGCGCTGCGGTCCATCCGCAGCCACAGCCAGAAGGCGTAGCAGCCGGCGATCTCGAACAGCGCGGCGGCGAAGAACCAGAGGTAGTTGAGCACGGCGGGGCCTTGTCATCGAAGGGAGCGCCGATTCTACAGGCGCGGCGGATCAGCCGCTTCACAGCGCCACGTTCAGGCCGAAGCGTCGGCGCAGGCCCTTCTCCAGCAGGCCCTTGGGCAACCAGCGCGCCAGCAGCGGCAGCGCCTGGCTGCCGTTGCCCAGGCGCAACAGGCGCGGGCGCTGCGGGCGGCGCACGGCGTCGAACAACTGCTGGGCGAAGTCGCTGGCCGGCGTCGGATTGTCCTGCGAGGCGTTGGCGCGGGCGCGGATGCCGTCGCGGATCGGCCACCAGGGCGAGTCTTCGCCGATCAGCGATTCGGCCTCGCGGCTGGCGTTGGTGCCGAAGCTCGAGGCGATCGCGCCGGGCTGCACTTCCATCACCTCGATGGCGAACGGCGACAGCTCCATGCGCAAGGCGTCGGACAGCGCGTGCACCGCCGCCTTGGAGGCGCAGTAGGCGCCGGCGAAGGGGGTCACCAGGACGCTGGACACGCTGCCGATGTTGACCACCAGGCCACGGCTCTCGCGCAGTAGCGGGAAGCAGGCGCGGGTCACGCCGACCACCGAGAACACGTTGGTTTCGAACTGCCGGCGCAGGGCTTCGGCGCCGCCGTCCAGCAGCGGGCCCATCGCGCCGTAGCCGGCGTTGTTGATCAGCACGTCGAGGCGCCCGGCGTTTTTCAGCAGGCGTTCGGCGAGGCGGTGGACGGCGCTGGCATCGTTGACGTCGAGCTGCACGGCATGGAAGCCGGCGCTTTCCAGGGAGGCCAGGTCCTCGGATTTGCGGGCGCTGGCCCAGACCTGGTAGCCGCCGCGCTTGAAGGTATCGGCCAGCGCGCGGCCGATGCCGCTGGAGCATCCTGTGATCAGGACGACGGGTTGGCTCATGTGGCAGTTCCTTCTTCTTGTAGTTGTCAGGCGCAAGCCCGGCCTTGGTCGAATTGCCAGGCGGCCAAGGTGCGGCAAGCGCTGCGACATCGTACAACAAGAAGCGCGGCGGACGGCTACCGCGAAGCGTCCGGCGGCTCGATCAGTCCTGCGGCTCGTCGCGCAGGAACACCAGGCTACCCGCGCCCGACTGCTCGGCGCTGAAGCGGTAGCCGGCATAGTCGAAGCCCCGCAATTGGCGCGGGTCCTTCAGGCGCTCCTTGATCACGTAACGCGCCATCAGCCCGCGGGCCTTCTTCGCGTAGAAGCTGATGATCTTGTACTGGCCGTTCTTCAGGTCCTTGAACTCGGTGTCGATGATGCGGCCGGCGAACGCCTTGCGTTTGACCGAGGAGAAGTACTCCTTCGACGCCAGGTTGAGCAGGACGTCGTCGCCCTGCGCGGCCAGGGCTTCATTTAGCCAGCCGGTAATGCGTTCGCCCCAGAAGGCGTAGAGATCCGCGCCGCGCGGGTTGGCCAGCTTGGTGCCCATTTCCAGGCGATACGGCTGCATCAGGTCGAGCGGTCGCAACAGGCCGTAGAGGCCGGACAGCATGCGCAGGTGCTGCTGGGCGAAGGCGAAATCCTTCTCGGTGAAATCCTCGGCGGCGAGGCCGGTGTAGACATCGCCCTTGAACGCCAGCAGCGCCTGCTTGGCGTTGGCCGGGGTGAAGTCCGCGTTCCAGCTGCCGTAACGCGCGGCGTTGAGGCCGGCGAGCTTGTCCGAGAGGTGCATCAGCTCGCCGATCTGCGCCGGACTCATGGCGCGCAGCTGCTCGACCAGCACCTGGGCGTCGTCCAGGTGCTGCGGGAGGCTGTGTTTGGCGGTGGTCGGCGGGGTGTCGTAGTCCAGCGTCTTGGCCGGGGAAATCACCATCAGCATGCGTCGTCATCTCCATAAGGTCGGCGCCGATTCTAGGCGTTACCCGGTGCAGGGCTCCAGCTATGAAGGCGATAAGGCAGGACGATAGCGGGGCGGGAGGGCCAAAGAAGTGCCGGAGCGCATCAAGGACGGGCGTTTCGCGAAGCGACGGGACACTGCAGGGGCGGATTTTCCGGCAGGTTCCGGTGGGGCGGACTTCTGACTTTAACGGCGCCCGGAAGCCTCGCCAAGGTCATTTCGTCGCTGTGACAAAAAAGGCCGTCCGGCAGGAAAAAAGACTTCTTATCGTCATCGAAACTGCTGTATGAACGTTTTCAGACAGCCGATTCCTGCAGACAGGTGGCGTCCCCAGCCCGCACCTTGCCTGCAGTCCCCCGCGTCCGTGACGCAGGGAGTCGGCGGTCCTTCGCGGCGGAGCGCTGTTCCGGCATTCCGTCGCCTGGCCTCTCGAAAAGGTGACCGAGTATGGATGACCACGGACGCTCAAGCTCTACCCAGCCAATCCTCTACGTCCTCGATACCAACGTCCTGATCCACGATCCAAACGCCTTGCTCAATTTCCAGGAACACCACGTCGCCATTCCGATGACCGTGCTGGAGGAGCTCGACAGTCTGAAGACCGGTAAACACAGCGTCGCCGCGGAGTGCCGCCAGGCGATCCGCCTGATCGACAAGGTGCTGGGGGATGCCACCCCGGAAGAGGTGGAGAAGGGCGTACCGATCCAGCGTGGCAAGAGCGGGCCCAAGGGCACGCTGTCCATCCTCATGAGCAAGCGCGCGGAGCCGATCACCTGGCTGCCAGAGCACCTCAACGACAACAAGATCATCAACCAGCTGGTGGAGCTGCGCAGCCGCTTCCCCGGCGAGCTGGTGGTGCTGGTGACCAAGGACATCAACATGCGCCTGAAGGCGCGTGCCTGCGGGATCGATGCCGAGGAATACCACTCCGACCAGCTGATCGACGACGTCGACATGCTTTCGCGTGGCTACCACAGCATGAGCGGCTCGTTCTGGGACCGCGTGGCCAAGGTCGACACCCGCCAGGACCATGGTCGCACCTGGCACCGCGTGCAGCTCACCGACAACCTGCCGGCGGTGCACGTCAACGAGTTCATCCTCGACGAGCAGGGTTTCGTCGGCTGGGTGAAGGGCATTCGCGAGAGCGAGCTGCTGATCCTCGACATGCACCAGGAACCGCTGCTGCACCAGGAAGCCTGGGGCCTGCGCCCGCGTGACATCCACCAGGCGCTGGCGCTGTTCGCGCTGCTCGACCCGGACATCCACCTGGTCAACCTGACCGGCGCCGCCGGCTCCGGCAAGACCATCCTCGCGCTGGCCGCGGCCATCGAGCAGACCATGGTGACCAAGCGCTACCGGCGCATCATCGCCACCCGCAGCGTGCAGGGCCTCGACGAGGACATCGGCTTCCTGCCGGGCACCGAAGCCGAGAAGATGGAGCCCTGGCTCGGCGCCATCACCGACAACCTCGAAGCCCTGCACATGGACGACGAGAACACCCACGGCAGCGTCGACTACATCCTGCAAAAGGTCCCGCTGCAGTTCAAATCGCTCAACTACATCCGCGGGCGCAGCTTCCAGCAGAGCCTGATCCTCATCGACGAGTGCCAGAACCTCACCCCGCACCAGATGAAAACCATCATCACCCGCGCCGGCGCAGGCTCGAAGGTGATCTGCCTGGGCAACCTGGCGCAGATCGACACCCCGTACCTGTCCGCCACCAGTTCGGGCCTCACCTACCTCACGGAGCGTTTCAAGGATTTCCCCCACGGCGTGCACATCACCCTGCAGGGCGTGCCGCGCTCGATCCTCGCGGAGTACGCCGAAGCGCACATGTAAGCCACACCCCGCGCACCGCCATCCCGGCGGTGCCTTCAGCCCGTGGGGGGGGGGGCCCCGGGGGGCCGCCGCGCCGCCCCCGCGGGGGTAATGGCGGCGGG
>NZ_JASCPA010000061.1:0-31990 GCF_029959715.1 Pseudomonas sp. PS02288
CCGCCAGCCCAGCTAGACCGCCTGATTGAGCGGCAGAGGCCTGGTCATCGCCCGACGGCCATGGCGGCTGGCTGCTTCGGGGGGCTTGCCTTGGGCAGGGCTGCAGCTTAGGTTGATGACATTGGGGTGTAACCCGGGGTTTCGCTGGCTTTCACCAGGCCCTTGTTCATCGCGTCGTAGATGCCCTTGTCGCGCTCAGAAGTGATTTCGGCGTGATCGTCCTTGAGTTCCTTCAGCCATTCGACGCTGCCATCGTTGGAAGCGCCATCGATTACGATCCAGCGGAAGTTCCTGTAGGTCTGCGCCGCGACACTTTCATAGGTCTTGGTCAGGCCAGCGAGGTTATTCCAGTTAATGGTAACGATGCTGAAACTTGTCATAACTGATCCGCTCGTTCTGCGTGGTAGACGGTGCCGGTGCCTTAGCTCTTACTCTAGAGAAATACAAGAAACAGGCTGCTGAAATGCCTAGGAGATCTCCCCCATACATAATTGAGTTGGACAGAAACATATTGATCAAACCAAATACGAAAGGCAGTTTCATGGCGCTCAATAGATCGCCCTTGTTTTTGCAGTCCCTCATGATGCTCAGGAAACCGCCATAGAAGATCAGGGCGATGACCGGAGTTAGGAACCCGAAGCGGTAATACACGCCGACGATGCCCACGTCCGACAGGTAGAACCAGGGGTTGTAAAGGGTCGAGAAGCCGCCATTCCACTGCAGGGACAGCGCGCCCATTCCGATGTACCAGTTCTTCGCCACTTCCTGAAGAATGATCCCGGTAGTGATGTTCCGCACGCCGGGCCCGGTGGTCGCCTCGTTGAGCAGGGCGTCGAAGCGCTCGAACTGGGTGGCGTAGAAGTCCGGAATCATGAAGTAGGACACCACCAGGATGATCGAGGCGACGGCGCCCAGCTTCAGCAGCGAACCGATACGGTCGCGGAAAATCCACAGCCCGGCCAGCGCCCAGACCACCATCGTCGAGCGGGTCTGCAGGACCAGCCACAGGTAGGCGGTGAAGAGCAACAGCAGCATCACCCGCGCCAGGGTGATCTGGCGGCGCAGGCTGTACATGATCATGAACGCGCAGATGCTCACATAGCCGGAGCCGATCCGGTAGCGATTGGGACGCAGCATGCTGTCTTCGCTACCCAGCTCCTTGGCGTCCACCTCGAAGGCGAACCCGCTGTTTTGCGGGATGATCTTGAAGTAATAGAGGAAGCCTACGGCCACGCAGAACAGACCCGAGACGAGAAAGAACCGCTCGAGCTGCGGCTCCGTGGGCTTAGCCTTGTACAGCAGGAACAACGTCGGGAAGAAGATCAGGAAGTAGAAACTGCGGCGTTCCTCCAGCAGGCCGTAGACGATCGGCTGGCCGAAGTTGAGCTTGGCCAGGATCGACGACATCACCGGCAGGCAGATGCCGATGAAGACCACCCACAGGCAGGCCTTGGATTGATAGAGGCGCTTCCAGGTGACCAGCAGAAGTGCCGATGCCGCCAATATCGCCAGCAGGAACAGTTCACGCAGGTAGGGTATGCCAGCCTTCTTGTCGTCCGTGAGGAAGAAGCAGGCCGAGTTCGCCAGCACAAGCACGAACAACAGGTTCTGGTAAGAAAGAAGCTTCCTCAATGTACGAACTTCCCTTTGAGTGTTCCAGTTGATCGCTTGAAGTAAGGGGTGGATCCACCACCGCCATCGTCTTCACCGGCGACGCATCAAACCAGTGCGCGCAGATAGGCCCGCGTGTTTTCGTGTACCTGCTCGCTGTCGCGCATTTCGCTCGGCGACCACCAGCGGTAGTGCCCGTGCTGCTCGCGCGGCGGATCGAGCGCCAGGCCGGCCGGCAAATCCAGCAAATAGCCGGCCACTACGTAATGCGTGTTCGGCGAGGATGAATCCGTACCAAACACGCTGTCTTCGTAGAAGTGTTCGTAGATATCCAGCAACCGCGCCTGGGAACGCTCGAACGGGATGCCCAGCTCGCCCAGGGTGAGGCGACGGAAGGCGGCGTCGAGCGTTTCGTTCTTCTGGATGCGTCCCCCCGGGACGAACCAGAAACCTTGCGCCGGTCGGTTGAGACGTTCACCCAGGAGAATGGTTCCCTCGCCGCTGCGAACGACGAGGTCCAGGGAGATGAGCGGTGTCGCTCCGACTACCCGTCGGAAGTCCTCGGCATCGAGAAACATCCGCTCAACCCCTGACGTCGTCCAGGTGCTCGACGAACCAGCGGTAGGCATCCTGCAACCCTTCTTCCAGGCCGATCTTCGACTTCCAGCCCAGGGCTTCGAGACGCGAAACGTCCATCAGCTTGCGCGGCGTGCCGTCCGGCTTGGTCGCATCGAACGCCAGGCGACCTCGGAACTCGGTGACCTTGGCCAGGGTTTCCGCCAGCTCGCGGATGGTGCAGTCCTGGCCGGTGCCGACGTTGATGTGCGAGAGCATCGGCTGGGTGTTGGCCTGGTAGGTGGCCTCGTCCAGATTCATCACGTGGACGCTGGCCGCAGCCATGTCGTCGACGTGGAGGAACTCGCGCATCGGCGTGCCGCTGCCCCAGATCACCACTTCCTCGTCGCCGCGCAGGGTGGCTTCGTGGAAACGGCGCAGCAGCGCCGGGATCACGTGGCTGTTTTCCGGGTGGTAGTTGTCGTGCGGGCCGTACAGGTTGGTCGGCATCACGCTGCGGTAGTCACGGCCGTACTGGCGGTTGTAGCTCTCGCAGAGCTTGATCCCGGCGATCTTGGCGATCGCATAGGGCTCGTTGGTCGCCTCCAGGATGCCGGTCAGCAGCGCCTCTTCCTTCATCGGCTGCTCGGCATGCTTGGGATAGATGCACGAGGAACCGAGGAACAGCAGCTTCTGCACGCCGTTGGCATGGGCGGCGTGGATGATGTTCGCCTCGATCATCAGGTTCTGGTAGATGAACTCGGCCGGATAGGTGTTGTTGGCGTGGATACCGCCGACCTTGGCCGAAGCCAGGTACACCTGATCGATGTTCTCCGCGGCGAAGAACGCCTGCACGGCGGCCTGGTCGACCAAATCCAGCTCGTCGCGACCGCGGGTGACGATTTCCACGTCACCCTGCTGACGCAGGAGCCGGACGATCGCCGAGCCGACCATGCCACGATGGCCGGCGACGAAGATGCGTTGAGGCTGCTGCATGTTCAGTTCTCCACGGAGACCGGAACGTCATGGCCGTGCCGCTTCAGCAGGGCGTGGCGCTGGGCGACCTTGAGGTCTTCGCGGACCATCTCGGCGCACATTTCCTGAACGGTGATTTCCGGGGTCCAGCCGAGCTTCTGCTTGGCCTTGGTCGGATCGCCGAGCAGGGTTTCCACTTCGGCGGGACGGAAATAGCGCGGGTCGACGCGCACGATGGTGTCGCCGACCTTCAGCGCTGGCGCCAGATCGCCCTCGATGCGCTCGACGATGGCCTGCTCGTCCACGCCCTCGCCTTCGAAGCGCAGGGTGATGCCCAGCTCGGCGGCGGACCAGCGGATGAACTCGCGTACCGAGTACTGCACGCCGGTGGCGATGACGAAGTCATCCGGGGTTTCCTGCTGCAGCATCATCCACTGCATGCGCACGTAGTCCTTGGCGTGGCCCCAGTCGCGCAGCGAATCCATGTTGCCCATGAACAGGCAGGACTCCAGGCCCTGGGCGATGTTCGCCAGGCCGCGGGTGATCTTGCGGGTCACGAAGGTCTCGCCACGGCGTGGCGACTCGTGGTTGAAGAGGATGCCGTTGCAGGCATACATGCCATAGGCCTCGCGGTAGTTCACCGTGATCCAGTAGGCGTACAGCTTGGCCACCGCATAGGGCGAGCGCGGGTAGAAGGGCGTGGTTTCCTTCTGCGGGATTTCCTGTACCAGGCCGTACAGCTCGGAGGTCGAGGCCTGGTAGAAACGGGTTTTCTTTTCCAGGCCGAGCAGGCGGATCGCCTCGAGGATGCGCAGGGTGCCCATGCCATCGACGTCGGCGGTGTATTCGGGGGCTTCGAAGCTCACCGCCACGTGGGATTGCGCGCCGAGGTTGTAGACCTCGTCAGGCTGCACTTCCTGGATGATGCGGGTGAGGTTGGACGAGTCGTTGAGGTCGCCGTAGTGGAGGACGAAGTTTTTGTTCTCGACGTGCGGGTCCTGATAGATGTGATCGACCCGCTGCGTATTGAACAGCGAAGCGCGGCGCTTGATGCCGTGTACTTCATAGCCCTTCTCCAGAAGGAACTCGGCCAGGTAGGAACCATCCTGTCCGGTGATACCGGTTACCAACGCGCGTTTTTTTTCCATTTTTCGAAGCCTCATGCATCCAAGTCGATAGGTAAAAGGGGTAACTCGCCACGCGGACGGATCAACCGGTCCGCGCTTTCTTGATCAGCATCGTCAACCGTTCGATAACGCCGAACAGGATCACGCGGATCGATGGGAACTTGTAGAAGAAGCGGTAGGTGTCGTACTCCGCTTTGGGGTCGGAGCGGGTGCCAGCCGTCAGCCTTGCCGTTTCGATGAGGGCGATGCCCTCGCCTTCGAGGTCATAAAGGATGCTCAGTTCCATCGGCTTCATCGACAGACTGAAATTATGCAGGCCCGCCTGCTTCGACCGGGTCAGTTGCAGGCCGTTGGTGACGGTCTTGCAGCCGTACAGGTTGACGCTGAAATCGTAGGCGGCGAGCTTACCGTTCAGCCGCTTGATGCTGGACGGCGATAGCTCGCAGTAGGCGTCGTACACCGCCAGGCTGTCCTCTTGGCGGGCGAAGCGGTAATCGGTGGCCTTGAGCTGGATCGGCACCTGGAAGCGCGACGAGGCGACGTAGAAGTGCTCGCCCGGATCGCCGAAGTTGGTGCTCAGCGAGCGGTACGGGTAGACGAAGTACAGGTCGCGGGAAATGATGTAGGCGTTGTACAGCTTGAGCCACGACGACTCGGGCCAGGCGCGGATGTCGGCCGGGATGCCGGCGACATCGGAGATGTCGGTGCCGTGCGCGTTCAGCCAGGTACGAAAACCCTGCCAGTGCTTGCGCGACCATGCCTGCCCCCAGGACGCCGCCAGTTGCATGAAGTAGACGTCCGAGCCGCCGTCGTCGATCGGCGTGAACGGCAGCGCGGCGGTCTGGTTCTGCTGGTTGCCGTACAGGCTGATACCGGCCACCTGCGGCGCGTCGGCATAGAAATCCAGCGCCTTGCGGGCGTACTCGTAGAAGTGCGGAGACACGAACAGGTCGTCCTCCAGCACGATGATCTCGCCGTACTCCTCGGTCAGGTCGCCGCAACTGAGGATGTGCTGGCGCAGCCCCATGCGGGTCTCGCGCGCCATGATGCGTTTCTCGCCGAAAGGCCAGTCGAAGGCCTCGGCGACTTTCAGCGGTTCCGGATTACCCGAATTGTCCAGGCTGATGACAAGGCGGACGCCCTCGGACGGGTAGTGCGCCTTGCTCAGGGAGGTCAGCAGCCGGGCCAGGCTTTTCGGCCGGTTATAGCCGACAGCAACGATGGTGGGTGCACTCTGGGTCATTGGCGGAGCCTGTCTCTTTCGTAAGGAATACTGCTCAGTGGGCCGCCGTCGAGGACGGCCGATGGTTGTTCGCGGCGATGAGCACGGAAACGATGAGCGCCACGTAGATCAACACGCTGGCACCGGCGAAGGCCATCACTGTGATCAACGCGTCTTTCATCACCCAGGCACCGAAGAAGAGCGCGCCGAGGCGCAGGGCGGTGCTGAGCATTTCGAAGATCAGGAAGCGTCCCTGCAGCCGCAATGCGGGAATCGCCACCGTGCAGGGCCGGGTGATCAGCACCACGTATTCGGAGAGCGCCAGCCAGCGCGCGAACTCGCCCGCGGTATGCCATTGCTCACCGAAGACCAGGGCGAACAGCCAGGGCCCAGCGAGGAACACGAAACCGAAGGGCAGCAGCCCCACCAGGGCCAGCCCGGCGGTGGCCTTGGCCAGCATCGAGGTGATCGGCTCGTGACGCTGGATCGCCTGGCTGATCCGCGGGTAGTACACGTCGGCGACCGACTTGCCGATCAGGTTGGTGGGCATGCTCAGCGCCTGCTTGCAGACGGTGAAGAAGCCCGCCGCCGCCGGCCCGAAGACCGACGCCAGCACCAGCGTGGGCAGGTTCTGCGAAACCGTGTTGATCAGCATCTGCGGGAAACGGAACAGCGGGAAATCGCTGTAGCGCCGCGCTAGCTCGCCGCTGCTCATCGGCGGTTCGAGATCGACCACCGCGTCGGCCCTGTCGCGGGTGCGGCGAATGCCGATGGCCAGCATCACCGCCTGCAGCGCCGGCCCCAGCGCCGTGGTGATCACCAGCACCGCCGGTATCGCCATCAGGAAACCGCCCAGCGTCCGGATGCTGTTGTGCAGCAGGGAATGCGCGATGGCGATGCTGGCGGTGAGGCTGAAGCGCTGCTGGCGAATCAGCCACTGCTGAACGACTTCCAGCGCCGCGCCGAAGAACATCACCACCGGCAGCAGCATCAGGTACGGCGAGATTTCCTCGAGCCCCATCAGGTGCACGATCGGCGTACCGAACAACCCGAGCACCAGCGCCATCAGCGACGCCAGCACCACGGCGATCATCAGCGAGAGCTTGACCAGCCCGCGGGCATCGGCGTCGCGCTTGGGCAACACGATGGCGACCGGGTAGGTCAGCGCAGCGATCGGGATGATCATCAGCGTGAGGCTCATGAACGCGCCGAGGATGCCATAGGCTTCCGGGCCGTACAGGCGGGTGATCACCGGCATGAAGGCCATGGTCATGGCCTGCGCGCCGGCGGTTCCCGAAACCACCGTGATGATGTTGCGCAACAGCTTGCTGCGCATGCTCTGGCGCAGGAAGCCGCGCAGTTTGCCGCGCGGCTTTCCAGCGCCCCCGGTGGGGTCGACGCCGGTCATCAGCAGCTCGTTCTCAAGCGGCATTGATGGCCTTGCGCCCCATGCCGTAGTAGTCGAAGCCTTCGCGTTGCAGCTGGACCGGATCGTACTGGTTGCGTCCGTCGAGGATCAGCGGGCTCTTCAGCAGCTTCTTCAGGGCACGGAAATCCGGGTGGCGGAACGGCTTCCACTCGGTAACCAGCACCAGCGCGTCGGCATCGATGGCCGCTTCGTATTGGCCGTCGACGATTTCCAGATCGCCGTTGCTGAAATGCTCCGCCGGGAACTCCGCGCGGGCGGTCTCATGGGCGATCGGGTCGAACGCCTTCACCCTGGCGCCGGCGGCGATCAGGCTGTTGATCAGCACCACGCTGGGCGCTTCGCGCATGTCGTCGGTGCCCGGCTTGAACGACAGGCCCCAGACCGCGAAGGTGCGCCCGGCCAGGTCGCCGGAATAGTGGGTGACGATCTTGTTGAACAGCGACTGCTTCTGCAGGTCGTTGCGCGCTTCCACTGCCTGCAGCAGCTTGGGCTCGAAGTCGTTCTGGTGGGCGATGCTGATCAGCGCCTTGACGTCCTTCGGGAAGCACGAGCCGCCGTAGCCGCAGCCGGCGTAGATGAAGTGATAGCCGATGCGCTGGTCCGAGCCGATGCCCAGGCGCACGTTCTCCACGTCCACGTCCAGGCGCTCGCAGAGGCTGGCGACTTCGTTCATGAAGGAGATCTTCGTCGCCAGCATGGCGTTCGCGGCGTACTTGGTCATTTCCGCATCGCGGATGCCCATGTACATAATCCGCGGGTGGTTACGCACGAAGGGCGCGTAGAGCTCACCCATGACGCGCTTGGCGTGCTCGCTGCTGCTGCCGATGATGATCCGGTCGGGGTGCATGAAGTCGTCCACCGCCGCGCCTTCCTTGAGGAATTCGGGGTTGGACACCACTTCGAAATCGATCTCCACGCCGCGCTGCTGCAGTTGCTCGGCGACCGCCGCGCGAACCTTGTCGCCGGTGCCGACCGGCACGGTGGACTTGTTCACCACGATGGCCGGACGCGCCAGGTTGGCACCGATCTGCTTGGCCACTTCCAGTACGTAACGCAGGTCAGCGGAACCATCCTCGCCAGGTGGGGTGCCGACGGCGATGAAGAACACGTCGGAACTTTTCATCGCCTCGACCAGCGAGGTGGTGAACAGCAGTCGACCGGATTCGAAGTTGCTGGTGACGACGTTCTCCAGGCCCGGCTCGTAGATCGGCAGGATGCCTTTCTTGAGGTTCTCGATCTTCTTCGGATCGACGTCGACACAGACGACGGTGTTACCCATTTCGGCGATGCAGGCGCCGGTGACGAGGCCTACATAGCCGGTTCCGATGACGGTGATGTTCATGGAGAGGTCCCTGATTTAGACAAGATGTAGTCGTGGCAGGCGCCGGCTGAGCGGCGCCGCGAAGCGACGAGGCGGCCCTTGGGACCGCCGCGGCTCAGTAGATGTTCCGCGAGAACAGCGTGAAGGGCGTCTTGATCAGGATCTTGATGTCCAGCCAGAGCGACCAGTGATTGATGTAAGCGAGGTCTTTCTCGACCCGCTGCTGCATTTTCTCGACGGTCTCGGTTTCGCCGCGATGGCCGGTAACCTGCGCCAGACCGGTGATGCCCGGCTTGATTCGGTGGCGCGCCATGTAGGCCATGATCTTGTCGCTGTAGTACTGGTTATGGGTGACCGCGTGGGGCCGCGGACCGACCAGCGCCATCTCGCCGCGCAGCACGTTGAACAGCTGCGGCAGTTCGTCGATGGAGGTGCGCCGCAGGAAGGCGCCGACACGGGTGACGCGAGGATCGTCACGCGAGGCCTGGCGCACCACCTTGTCGTCCTGGTGGACGAACATGGAGCGAAATTTCCACACCTTGATCACTTCGCCGTTCCAGCCGTGCCGCGGCTGCAGGAAGAACACCGGGCCGGGGGAGGACAGTTTCACCGCGATCGCCGCGGCGATCAGCACCGGGCTGAGCAGCACGATGGCCATCAGCGCCAGGCTGCGATCGAGCAGCTCCTTGCTGAACACGGCCGCCGGGTGCGAACTGAGCGGGCTTTCGTTGAGGTAGATCGCCGGCAGCTGCTCGATCTGCGAGATCGACTGGTTGAGCAGCATCATGCTGCCGAAGTCAGGCACCCAGACCACATCCACGCTCATGTCGAGCAGGTCGATGTAGAGGCTTTCGATCTGCGCGATCTTGTCCAGGTTCAGGGCAATGTAGACCCGACGCACGCCATTTCGATCGATGATGTTGCGCAGCTCGGAGAGACCGGAAAGCACCGGGAACTGGCCTTCCTGATGCGGCTCGGCTTCGGCTTCCGGCGCGATCAGGCCGATCAGCGGAACGCGGTTAGAGACGCTCAGGCGCTCGGCCAGGGTCAGCGCCAGCGGGCAGGTGCCGATGATCACCGAGGTGCGTTCGTTGCGCAGTTTGCGCGAGTGCAGCGAGGCCAGGTAGCGCAACGGAATGAAGCTCAGCGACTGCACGGCCAGACCGAGCACGCCCCACAGCAGCACCAGCTCGCGGGAGAACATCTCGGTGCTGCCACTGACGAAGGCGATGAACATCAGCCCGCTGAGCAGGGTGAACCAGCCCGCCGCGAGACGGCCGAGGCCGGAACGGTAGCTGTCACGCTTGTGGTAGACGCGCCACAGCGTGTACGCCGGCACCGAGCCGAGGACCGTGAGGATCATCAGCACGCGGTACTCCGTCGGAATCTGGTCGTAACGCTGGTCGACCATGACATAGAGCACCAGGTTGGCCAGGGTAATGCCGCATAGCCATTGACCCCAGAAGGTAAGACCACGCCGGTTCACGGCTGGGTTGGTACGTTCAGCGATCATGATGATCCCTCTTTTTTACATATTTGCCGCTTTGCTCGGATGTCCTCGCTCAAGCTCCAGCAGAGCGGGACGTTCAGCCCTGCGCGTTGCGCAAGGCCATATAAATTCTGTGCTTCGGGGTAGCTGTAGCCGACGGTGCGCGCGGCGGCCTTGAGCGTCAGCACGCGCTGTTCGGTGGTCAGCGATGGCCAGCCTTCGAAGCCGATGCGGGCCAGGTCGCGGTCCATCTCGATGCGATTGGCGCCCAGGGCACTGGAGCGCGACAGTGCATCGGCGAACTCGTCATCGAATGCCTGCTGGCTGAGCTTGGTGCTGGTCAGGCGCAGCCAGGTCCACGGCCAGCCCGGACGAACCGCCAGCGACGCGCGGTAGGTCTCCAGTGCCGCCTGGCGCGAAGCCTGGGCCTCGGCCGCACCGTAGGGCGCGTCGGCGTCTTCCCAGCTGAGCACCCGGCCGAGCCGGTCGAGGTACTCGCCGTTGGGCGCCGGAAAGCGCTCGATGGCGTGCTCTGCTGCCTGGCGTCCCGCCGCCAGGGTTTCGGCGTCGGGCATGCCCTTGGCTTCCCAACTCTGCAGGAAGCGTTCGGCGCGATAGCTGTCGATGCCGGCCCGCATCATCGTCCAGGACAGACCGATCACCAGCGCGGCGAGCGGCAGCATGCCGATGCAGATGGCACGGTACAGCGGTGTCTGTTGGGTCGGCTCGGAGCGGCGCGACCTACGCTTTGCGGCGCGACCATGCGCCAGAACAGGAGACTCGGTCATGGGCGTTGTCTCTGTGGGGGTCCATGTGATTGATCAAGCGGTGGAAAGTTCGGCTTTCAGGTCGGCGGTCTGCCCAGCGAAATGGCCCTGCGCGATCCTCCAGGGCGTATCCAGCACCAGCGCCTCGGCCTTGCGGTCACCGACTATGCGCGCCGCGTGATCGCGTCCGCAGGCCAGTTCCGGTGGTCGGTGCTGCAGGTTGTGGGCGTCGCTGGCGATGATCGTCGCCAGGTCTTCCTCAAGGATCGCGTGGGCCAGCCGCCGCGCCGGTTCGCCGAATTTCCCGGCAACCGATCCGGCGGTCAGCTGCAGCAGGCAACCCTGCAGCAGGAACGGCTTGAGCTTCGACGGCATATGCATCAGTGCCTTGTTGCGCTCCGGGTGGGCGATCAGCGGAACGATGCCCTTGCCGATCAGCCACTCGGTCATGCGCTCGGCGCCGAACGGAATCTCCGCATGCGGGAATTCCAGCAGCAGGACCCGTTTGCCCTGCCATTCGCCGAGGAACGGGATGCTGCCATCGCAGACGCCCTTCATCATTTCGCTGCCGAAACGGACTTCGGCGGCGGCGCTCACCCGCAAGTCGATGCCGGCGCCTTTCAGCGCGTCGGCGAAGGCCTTGCAGACCTGCCGGATGTTGCCGGCGTCGTTGTCGTAACGACCGGGATGCATGTGCGGCGTGCAGACCATGTGCGTGATGCCATTTCCCACCGCCACGCGGGCGAGGGTCAGGGCGGTCGGCATGTCTGGCGCGCCGTCGTCGATACCGGGGAGCAGATGACTGTGCAGGTCGATCATGATGAGTGCGCTACGTGATGAATCGCCCGAGGTTGCTTACGCTTTCTCTTCGCCGTTGCTGTAACCGTAGTGGTCGTAGTAACCGCTGTAGCTGCCGTGCTTCGCGGCCTTTTGTACGTCCACCTGGTTGAGCACAACGCCGGTGAGCGGCGCGCCGCTCTGCAGCAGTTGGCCGATGCCTTTCTGCGCCAGCGGGATGGCCGTGCTTTCCGACTTGATCACATAGATCACCGCGTTGGCGAAGGTCGACAGCAGGGTGGCGTCGCTGACCGCCTGGCTCGGCGGCGAATCGACGATGATGCGGTCATAGCGTTCCTTGGTGACTTCCAGGAACTTCGCAAAGCGCGGCGAGGCCAGCAGTTCGAGCGGGTTCGGCGGCACCACACCGGCCGGCAGCATGTCGACATTGCCGACGGTCTGGATGCAGTCCTCGGCCTTCGCGGTGCCGGCGATGAGGTTGGCCAGGCCAGGCGCGCCGACCGGGAAGTCGAAGCTCTTGGCCAGAGTCGGCCGACGCAGGTCGGCGTCGATCAGCAGCACGCGCTCCAGCTGGCCCATGGCGAACGCCAGGTTGGCGGCCACAGCGCTCTTGCCCTCGCCGGGAACGGACGAGGTGATCACCACGACCTTGTGCGGCTGGCTCATGTCGCTGAGCATCACGCTGGTACGAATCGTCCGGATCGCCTCGCAGAAGCGCTTGTCCTGGCTCTGCTCGAACTGGTGGGCGATCTGTATGCGGCTCTTCTTCGGGATCAGCGGGACGATGCCGAGTACCGGCAGGTTCAGCTTGGTCTCGACGTCCTCGGGCGACTTGAAGGTGTTGTTGATCACGTCCAGCAGCAGCGCCAGGCCGACACCGACGACCAGCGACATGAAGGCCGCTATGACGATGATCAGGCGCTTGTTCGGCGCGCTGGGCTCGATCGGGGCGATGGCGGTGTCGACGATGCGCGCGTTCGACGAGTTCATGTCCGAGGTCGCTGCGGTTTCCTGCATGCGGGTCATGAAGGTGTCGTACAGGGTGCGGTTGCTGTCGACGTCGCGCTGCAGTTCACGCAGCTTGAATTCCTTGCGCGAAATGTCCTGGATCTGCGCCTTGTTCTTGTTGAACGAGGAGTCCAGCGAGTTTTCGTTGGCCACGGCCAGCTGATAGTTGCGCTCGATACCGGCGACGACCTGGTCGACCTGGGTCTGCAGGCTGGCTTTCGCCGCGCTGAGGTCGGAACGGGCGGCGATCATCGACGGGTGGTTTTCCCCGTAACGACGCGACAGCTCCTCGACCTTGGCGCGGGCGCGGGCCTCTTCCGCCTTGAACTGCTGGATCAGCGGGTTACTGAGCACCGCAGGGACGCTGGTCAGGCGATCGAGCCCGGCCTTGCGCATGGTTTCGACCTGACGGAACTGGCTCTCGGCCTCGGCGCGCGCCCGGCGGGCGTCAATCATGCGGTCGCCAGTGACCGACAGCGTGTTGGCGCTGATGGTCGACACGCCACCGACGTCCACCAGGCCCTCCGCTTCGCGATAGGCCTGCAGCTTGTCCTCGGCGCTCTGCAGGGTGGCGCGCAGTTCGGTCAACCGGGTGTTCATCCAGTTGGTCGAAGCCAGCGACATTTCCATCTGCGATTCGAGTTGCTTCTCGATGTAGCTCTGCGCCAGGGCGTTGGCGACCATCGCGGCGGTCAGCCGGTCAGGCATTTCCACGGCGACGTTGACCAACTGGCTCTTGCCCTCGGCCCATACTTCGGTGCGATGCATCAGGTTCTGGGTCACGGCGTCGAAGATTTCCGCATCGGTCATCGGCTTGTCTTCGTCATCCCCGCTGGGGACCGCACCGGGAATCAGGTTGTCGATGCTGAAGCGCTTGACCAGGCCGGCGATGTTGATCAGCGGCTGCGGCTGCTGGCGCGGGTCGAAATCCGGGTGCTCGGTGAGGCGCAGGTCGCGAACGACCTTCTCCGCCACGCCGCGGCTCTGGATCAGGCTCAGCTGGGTCTGCAGGAACTCGCTGATGCCGGAGCTCTGGTCGGTGATCGGCTGGAAGGTCAACGGCTGGTTGCCCTTGGGCTCGATCATTACCGTGGCCGAGGCCTTGTAGAGCGGCTTGATGCTCATCATCAGCAGCGAGGTCAGCAGCGTGACCACCAGCACCAGAGTGAGGATCCCCCACTTGCGCGACCAGATGGCGCGCCAGATGCGTCGCAGGTCGATGAAGTCGTTGTCATCCTCCAAGGAGGCATGCGGCAACGCCCGGTCCTTCTGGCTAATACTTTCCAAGATCATCAGAAGAATCCCTGCTCGATATTGATGGTGTCGCCCGGGTTCACCAGGGTGTCCAGCGTCGCCTTTTCAGGTTTGCGGGTGCTGTCGGCGCCGCGAATGATGGTCATGCGCTTGGTCGATGCGCGCTCGCTGAGGCCACCGGCCAGGGCGATCGCACGGTCGAGGGTCAGGCCGGGCTGATAGGGATAGCCGCCAGGCAGCTTCACTTCGCCGCTGATGTAGAACTCGCGGTAATTGATCACACTGACGGAAACGCGGGGGTCGACCAGGTAGCCGTCCTTGAGTTTCAGCGTCAGCAGCTTCTCGATCTCGCCGGTGGTCTTGCCCTTGGCCTGGACCTCGCCGACGAAAGGGTAGGAGAAGGTGCCCGCGTCGTTCAGACGGATTTCGGCGAAGCTCAGATCGGGCTCACCGAACACGTTGACCTTGATCACGTCGCCGGAGCTGAGGCGATAACCCGCGTCGGCGGCGCTGGCGATGGCGCCATAGCCGAACAACAGGATCAGGCTGAAGAACTTGAGTAGAGTGCGAATGGACATGCGCGCGATTTCCTTGGCGAACTGACTGTTTCCGGCGTTGAGTGCCACCCGGGCTTCAGAGGCTGACATCGAAACTCACCATGTAAATGTTGCGGACGTAACCCTCGGTATCGAGGCTGGAATCGTTTTTCAGGTGACGGTAGCCGAGCCCGATGTCCAACCAGCGCAGCATGGCGTAGGTCACGCCGATGCCGTAGGAGCTGCGCTTGTCGGTACGGTCGACCGCCTCGTACTTGCGATCGGAATAGCGGTAGTTGAGGTCGGTGGCGATGCGCGAGGTCCACTCGTGCTTCCAGCCCAGCGTGGTGGTGGTGTCGTGCACGGTGGTGGCGCCATCGTCGCCTTCATCGAACGCGCGACGGGCGTCCAGGCTGAAGGTTGAATAGGTGCGAGGCTTGTAGGCGACACCCACTTCCCACATCGGGCTGGTGTAGTCCTTGACGTCGCTGGAATCGAAATTCTTGCGCTCGGCACCGAAGCGGATCGCGCCGGAAGTCTTCTTGGTGGCTTCCCAGGTCGCGCCGACCAAGGCTGCCGTGTCAGTGCTGTCGCGCTCGCTGTTCTGCTGCAGGTAATCGAAGGTCGCGTGGCGCAGCTCGCCAAGCACACGGGTGCGTGCACCGAGGCGGTGGTACCAGGTGCCGACCAGGGCGGTGGAGTCGTATTCCTGGTCCTCGTTGAGATTGCCGCTGTTCTGGTAGCGACGCTCCAGGTAATTCGCCCCGAAGTCCAGCTGGTTGCGCGCGGTCTGCGCGCCGTAGGTGTAGCCGACACCCACGTTCTTGAGCGTGTACTTGTCGTTTTCATCGATTTCGGCGGTGTCCGAGGTCTCTTCGACCTTGTGGGCGGTGTCCGAGGTCTCTTCGACCTTGTGATAGCCGACATCCCAGCGCAGACGGTTACGCGCGGTGAATTCCAAAATGCTCTTGAGCGTCAGGTGGTGATCGGTATGGCTGACCTGGGAGTCCGAATGGTAATTCTTGTCGTCCAGTTCGTACTTGAGCTGGTAGCCGCTTTTGCCGGTTTCCGCGCTCAGGAGGAAGGTCGGATTGATGTTGGTGATCCAGGAGGATTCTTCATCGGTCTTACGTCCGCGAATGTTGTCGTCGTAGCTCTCGCTGACGAACAAGGTCGGCGTGAAGTCGAAGCCGGCCACATCGATGCTCTGAGGCTCGGTGGCAGCGGCGTTGAACGACATGGAACCGGCGAACGTGGCAGCCATTACCTTAGGTATTTTCATAGTTGCTCGAATCCATTCTCACGAAGGAATAAGGACGATTGGAAAACAGATGAGCCGCGGCCCCGGGTCTTGGCCCGGGTACCGCAGCCATCACTCAACTTGCGCTAGCTACCGGGCCACCCGGGGCACAGCCGCCGGGTGTAGTGCCGGGATGGCCGTCCCCATGGCCGTGCGAGGGCAACGAGGGCGCATTCTTCAACTTGTCATAAGCAGCCGCGAGGGTCAGACGCGCGAGCGCGTTGAGATCCGCGAGGCTTTTCAGCGTAAGGCGACTATCGACGGGGCTGGCCCACGGGCTGCTGTTGCCCTTGCTGATGATCAACTTGGAACCGAGATTGATCCGGCCCAGGTCGATACCACCGAAGTCGGTGGCAGAAGCATTGAACGACAACAACGCGACGGAGGCGAAAGCCAAGACCTTTAGCGTTTTCATCATGATGGGAGATTCCATTCACACGTTTTTTATAAGAAGCACGCTGGTAATACTGACCGGCTCCGTGCACCGAGCCCGACCTCGCGCCTCGACCGACTCTCAGCTTGCACTTGCTGCCGGGCCGGAGCTTCCCCCGACCCTTCCGCCTCCACCCGAACCAGGCGATGGAACCGAATTCGACGTATCTGGGCCGGTTGAGTTCCCCGGCGTAAACAAATTGCCACTATCCGCCGTCGGCCTCCCTGCGGCCGTGGGCAACTGCTCGGTGACGTAGGCGACGATCAGCTCCGCATCTTCCGGAGAAGCCCCGATTGCCGCAGCGACGATCGCGTCCACCTCGGCGGGGCAGGCCTCGATCAGGTTGGCGATTGTTTCCAGCTGAACCCGGTCGTCCACGCGGGTCATCTGTCCGATCTGCTGCGCGCTGAGCGAGGCGCAATCGACATTCACCACCGCAGCGCGGTCATCCGCCGCGAAGGCGCCTGGGGCGGCAACACTTAAAGCCATAGCCAATACAGCCGTTGTCTGGCGCATAGAAAGAACGTCCTTATCATTGATGCTGGCACTTAGCCCACCGGTAAACGACCGGGAAAGGCAGAGCCGACCAAGTACATGGCAATAAAAAGATTTTGTTACGTGGTTTCTTGGAATTAGAGGTGTCGCGAGATTGCCCTTCACTGGAACGTCCCCTGGTGGAAACGCAGCATTACAGTGCAGGGCCGCCCTTGGGGGGCGGAGAAGACAACAGCTGGAGCCAGGTGGCCGACGAGACCGTCAGGCACGCTACCGCCCCAAGGTTCGTCGTTTCCTTGAGAACGGGGCGGCGGCTCTAGCACTTTCTGGGTGGGACAAGTCGACAGCCCTTATCCCTGATGCAACGTCTCGACTCTACAGGAGATCGATGACAGTGCCGTTAATCAGGCAATATATATGCCCATAGTCAAAATCTCGTCACACTAAAAGGTGCGAGAGTTTCATCCTGACCTGCTGCTCGCGATGAAGGATCTTGAGCAGCAGAACCACCCTCTCATCCCCATCCATCGCCAGAAAAATTGCGTCCATATCGGCCAATGGACCGGTCTTGATATGAACCTTGTCGCCAGGGCTGAACACCAACTGCCCCGCATCCGCCGCACAACGTGCCTTGAGTTGCTCGACGACCGCGTCATCGACCTGGCACGGATGCCCGCAAAACCCGATTACCCGGTTCACCCCGCGCGTGGAACGCAGCGCCGTCCAGTTGCCGTCGGCGGCGATCCGCGCGAACAGGTAACCTGGAAACAGCGGCTGCTCGGTACGGCAGAGCTTGTTCGCCTTGATGCTTTCAACCGATAGGGTAGGCCCGAAGCACTCGAAACCCTGACGACTCAGATGATCGAGCGCCCGTCCGTCCTGCCGTGGCTTGCACTGAATCAGGTACCAGGCGATATCCGGCATCGCAACGCACTTATCCATAAGCTTCATCCAGTAAGGTCAGCTCTCGAAGCTCTATCGGATCGCCAGGCGCTCCGCTTCCGCGCAGGAAGACAGGGGCAAAAGCAGGTTCAAGTCCTGCCACCACTTGACCCCGATTTCTTCGAGAAAGTTCGCAGTGTTCGATATATCAAACAGAAAATTGATCGACGGTTGAATCCTGTCGCATTTATGCCTTCGCCTCCTCAACGCCGTTGCTCTTTTCAACGATTGTCCCTAGCATTCGTTTGAGATTTCAAACGCACCACCTTATTCTCTGGCGCCATCGCCGAACGCTGTCTGTTCCTTGAATTCGAAAGGTGAGGAAGCTCATCGTGTTCGCGCGCCGCGCGCACGAATCGCCGCCCCCGAACGGAGCGTTACCACCCATGCCGGATCAGCGCTTCCGATCCGGCCCGCAGGAGACCGCCATGCAACTCAAAGACTCCACGCTGTTCCGTCAGCAAGCCTACATCGACGGAGCCTGGCTGGACGCGGACAACGGCCAGACCATCTCGGTGAACAACCCGGCCACCAACGAAGTCATCGGTAGCGTACCCAAGATGGGCAAGGCGGAGACCCGTCGCGCCATCGAGGCCGCTGAACGCGCGCTGCCGGCCTGGCGTGCGCTGACCGCCAAGGAGCGTTCGATCAAGCTGCGCCGCTGGTTCGAGCTGATGATGGAAAACCAGGACGACCTGGGCCGTCTGATGACGCTGGAACAAGGCAAGCCGCTGGCCGAAGCCAAGGGCGAGATCGCCTATGCCGCCTCGTTCATCGAGTGGTTCGCCGAAGAAGCCAAGCGCATCTATGGCGACACCATTCCCGGCCACCAGCCGGACAAGCGCATCATCGTCATCAAGCAGCCGATCGGCGTCACCGCTGCGATCACGCCGTGGAACTTCCCCACCGCGATGATCACCCGCAAGGCTGGCCCGGCCCTCGCCGCCGGTTGCACCATGGTGATCAAGCCCGCCTCGCAGACGCCCTACTCCGCCCTCGCGCTGATGGAGCTGGCGGAGCGCGCCGGCATCCCGAAAGGCGTGCTCAGCGTGGTCACCGGCAGCGCCGGCGACATCGGCGGCGAGCTGACCAGCAACCCGGTGGTGCGCAAGCTGTCGTTCACCGGCTCCACTGAAATCGGTCGCCAGCTGATGGCGGAATGCGCCAAGGACATCAAGAAGGTCTCCCTGGAGCTGGGCGGCAACGCGCCCTTCATCGTCTTCGATGATGCGGATCTGGACGCCGCCGTCGAGGGCGCGCTGATTTCCAAGTACCGCAACAACGGCCAGACCTGCGTCTGCGCCAATCGCCTGTACATCCAGGACGGCGTCTACGATGCCTTCGTCGAGAAACTGAAAGTCGCGGTGGCCAAGCTCAAGGTCGGCAACGGCATGGACGACGGCGTGACCACCGGCCCGCTGATCGACGACAAGGCCGTGGCCAAGGTCAAGGAACACATCGAGGACGCGCTGAGCAAGGGCGCCCAGGTGGTCAGCGGCGGCAAGGCGCACAGCCTCGGCGGCAGCTTCTTCGAGCCGACCATCCTGGTCAACGTGCCGAAGGATGCCAAGGTGTCCAAGGAAGAGACCTTCGGCCCGCTGGCGCCGCTGTTCCGCTTCAAGGACGAAGCCGAAGTGATCGCCATGGCCAACGACACCGAGTTCGGCCTGGCGTCCTACTTCTACGCCCGCGACCTGTCCCGCGTGTTCCGCGTGGCCGAGGCGCTGGAGTACGGCATGGTCGGCATCAACACCGGGCTGATCTCCACCGAAGTCGCGCCGTTCGGCGGCGTGAAAGCTTCCGGCCTGGGCCGCGAAGGCTCCAAGTACGGCATCGAAGACTACCTGGAACTGAAATACCTCTGCCTCGGCGGCGTATAAGCCGCGAGGTGACGCACCCGGCGGGTGTCGGGTGCGCCGCGAATACCCCAAGGCGCCCGGAAGCGCTGTGGCAGTCGATCATCGTATGCTGCCGCCAGCGACTCCGGGCGCGTTTCATCCTTGACCCGGTCCGCACGATGAGCGGCCAAGAGGAGATCATGAGCAAGACCAACGAATCACTGATGCAGCGCCGCCAGTCCGCCGTTCCACGCGGTGTCGGCCAGATCCACCCGATCTTCGCCGAGAAGGCCGAGAACGCCACGGTCACCGACGTCGAAGGCCGCGAGTTCATCGACTTCGCCGGCGGCATAGCCGTGCTCAACACCGGCCACCTGCATCCCAAGGTCGTCGCCGCGGTGCAGGAGCAGCTCACCAAGCTGTCCCACACCTGCTTCCAGGTGCTGGCCTACGAGCCGTACGTCGAGCTCTGCGAAGAGATCAACAAGCGCGTGCCGGGAGACTTCGCGAAGAAGACCCTGCTGGTCACCAGCGGCTCGGAAGCGGTGGAAAACGCCGTCAAGATCGCCCGGGCCGCCACCGGCCGCGCCGGTGTGATCGCCTTCACCGGCGCCTACCACGGCCGCACCATGATGACCCTCGGCCTGACCGGCAAAGTGGTGCCCTACTCGGCCGGCATGGGCCTGATGCCCGGCGGCATCTTCCGCGCCCTGGCGCCCTGCCCGCTGCACGGCGTGAGCGAGGACGACTCGATCGCCAGCATCGAGCGCATCTTCAAGAACGACGCCCAACCGCAGGACATCGCCGCGATCATCATCGAGCCGGTGCAGGGCGAGGGTGGCTTCTACGTCAACTCGCCGGCGTTCATGAAGCGCCTGCGCGCGCTCTGCGACCAACACGGCATCCTGCTGATCGCCGACGAAGTGCAGACCGGCGCCGGGCGTACCGGCACCTTCTTCGCCACCGAGCAACTGGGCGTGGTGCCGGACCTGACAACCTTCGCCAAATCGGTCGGCGGCGGCTTCCCCATCTCCGGCGTCTGCGGCAAGGCCGAGATCATGGACGTGATCGCCCCCGGCGGCCTCGGCGGCACCTATGCCGGCAGCCCGATCGCCTGCGCCGCGGCGCTCGCCGTGCTCAAGGTGTTCGACGAAGAGAAGCTGCTGGATCGCTCCAACGCCGTCGGCGAACGCGTCAAGGCCGCGCTGCGCGAGGTCCAGGCCAAGCACAAGGTGATCGGTGACGTTCGCGGTCTCGGTTCGATGGTCGCCATCGAGCTGTTCGAGGGTGGCGACGTGCACAAGCCGGCCGCCGAACTGGTCGGCAAGATCGTCGCCCGCGCACGCGATAAAGGCCTGATCCTGCTGTCCTGCGGCACCTACTACAACGTCATCCGCTTCCTCATGCCGGTCACCATTCCCGATGCCCAGCTGGACCGTGGCCTGGAGATCGTCGCCGAGTGTTTCGACGAACTCGCCTGAGTCTGAGTCGCGCTGTAGAAAAGGCCCGCTTCGGCGGGTCTTTTTTTGCCGTAAAATCCCCGCGCTCGGTGCCGCGATAGGCACCTCTCGCCACCAGCACACGTCCGCAAGGAAGCCTCCGGTAGCGGCAGACGCCGCCAGATCGACCGATCGCGTCGGCGCACCGGAACCGTTCGACCACAGGAATACCGATGTCCGACAAGCGCCCACCGCCGACCGTCCTGATCGCCGAAGACGATCGCTGGACCGCCGATCTGCTCGTGCAACTGGTCCGCAGCGCGCGCTGCGACGCGAATATCCAGCGCTTCGAGGACGGCCAGCAGGTGCTTGAGCTATGCCAGCGCCGGCCGCCGAGCCTGGTGATCGCCAGTTCGCAATTGCGCGGGCTGGATGGCCTGGAACTGCTGCGTCAGCTACGGCGCGACCGATCCAGGCCGCTGCTGCCGTTCTTCCTCATCGGCGCGAACGCCGACACCGCCAGCGTGCGCGCGGCGCTGCCGCTGCACCCCACGGCCTACCTGACCAAACCCTTCGAGGCCGAGAAGCTGCTGCGACGGCTGCAGCAGGTGCTGGTCGCGCCGGGCGAAGAGGTCGTCTACACGCCTCCCGCCGCGCCACCGGGCATGACCCTGGACGCCTTTCTCGCCGACCAGCGCGAAAACGCCGAGGGCGCGCCACTGCTCGACGGCGTGCGTGAGGCGCTGCAGCGCCTGAACAGTCGCGACTGTGCCCTGGGCGAACTGGAAGCGCTGTTCGGCAAGGACCCGCACCTCACCGCCCAGCTCATCGCCGTCGCCAATTCGGCCCAGCGTGCCCGGGGCGGCAACTGCCAGACCCTCGGCCAGGCGCTGCCCAGGGTCGGCGTGGTGCATGCGCTGAACCTCGCCCTCGGCGTCGCCCTGCAACGCAGCGCCAACCTGGCGGACGAGACGCTCGCCGGGCTGGCCCGGCATTTCTGGGAGTATTCGCAGCGCACGGCCGACTACGCGCACTGGCTGGCCGAGCGACTCAAGGTCGACGCCGAGCTGTGCTACACCGCCGGCCTGCTGCATCGCCTGGGCGACCTCGCCGTGCTGCGCTCGCTGCAGGACTGGCGCAACGCCGCGGGCGCGCTGGACGAGTTGAGCATCGACAGAAGCCTGCAGCGCCACAGTGCCGGCTTCGGGGGCGCCATGCGCACCCGCTGGCGCCTGCCGCTGGACCTGCGCCAGCTGATCGGCGCCGCCTACCAGCTCGGCAGCGGGGTTTACTCGCGCGAGGCGCTGATCATGAACCTGGCCGCCCAGCTCGCCGCGCAGACGCCGGAAGACCCGCCGCAGGCGCTGGCCGAGACCAAGGCCGCGCGCATGCTCGGCCTGGACAAGGCCACCCTCGCCCGCCTGCCGGTGGCGCAGGCATCCTGAGCCAACACGCGGCTCAGGCCAGCGCCTCGCGAACGAAGTCGAGGCGATCCTGGCCGAAGAACATCGCGTCGCCGACGAACATCGTCGGCGCGCCGTAGACGCCACGCCGCACCGCCGCCTCGGTGTTCGCCTTCAGCGCATCCTTCACCTCCTGATCGCCGACCAGCGCCAGCATCGCCTGCGGATTGAAGCCGGCCTCCACCAAGGTCTTGCCCAGCACCACCGGATCGCCGAGCTCGCGCGCGTCCACCCACAGCGCGCGGAAGATCGCCTGCAGATAGGCCTCGAAACGCTCCGGCTCGCGGAGCTGCACGCCGACGACGCTGCGCATCAGGGTCAGCGTGTTGATCGGGAAGCCGGCGGGAAAGGCCAGCGGCACGCCGTAACGGTCGGCGAAGCGCTGCAGGTCAATATAGGAATGCCGGGCCTTGGCCGGCACGGTGGCCGGCGAGGCGTTGCCGGTGGCCTGGAACACACCGCCCAGCAATATCGGCACATAGACCAGCGCTGCACCGGCCTGCGCGCAAAGCTTCGGCAACTGCGTGAACGCCAGGTAGCTCGCGGGGCTGCCGACGTCGAACAGGAATTCCACGGTTTTACTCATCGATTCGCTCTCTTGTTGTTGGTTTTTTTCCGAGGCATCGCTTACCAGCGCTCGCTCCAGGGGCGCAGGTCGAGCTCGAAGGTCCAGGCATCGCGCGGCTGGCTGTGCAGGAACCAGTAGTTTTCGGCGATGTGCTCGGGGTCGAGAATGCCATCCTGGTCTTTCGTCGCGTACTTCTCCGGGAAGTTCTCGCGGATGAAATCCGTATCGATGGCGCCGTCCACCACCACATGGGCGACATGCAGGTTCCGTGGCCCCAGTTCACGCGCCATGCTCTGCGCCAACGCGCGGATGCCGTGCTTGGCCCCGGCGAAGGCGGCGAATCCGGCGGCCCCGCGCAGCCCGGCGGTGGCGCCGGTGAAGAGGATGGTCCCGCGCTCGCGGTCGACCATCCGCAGCGCCGCCTCGCGGGCGCAGAGGAAGCCGGAGAAGCAGGCCATTTCCCAGATCTTGAAGTACTTGCGCGCGGTTTCCTCGAGGATGCTGCACGGCACGTTGGCGCCGATGTTGAACACCAGCACCTCGACCAGGCCGATGTCCCGCTCGATCTCCTCGAACAGCGCCTGTACCGCCTCCTCGCGTCGGGCGTCCGAGGCGAAACCGTGCGCCTCGCCGCCCTCGGCGCGGATCGAATCCACCAGCGGCTGCAGCTTGTCCGCACTGCGCCGGGTGACGCAGGCGACGTATCCCTCGCGGGCGAAGCGCCGGGCGATGGCGCCGCCGGTGGCATCGCCGGCACCGATGATCAGGGCAACCTTCTTGTTGTTATGCATGGATGGCCTCTTTACTGAATGATCGTTTACTAAACGGACGTTATGCTACGATCCGCCGCATCGTCAAGTTGCCTGCGACACAGGAGGCCCCGTGCGCTACGCCGCCGATCACAAGGATCAGACCCGCGAGAAACTGCTCGAAAGCAGCGGCGCCATCGCCAAGCATGGCGGCTTCTCGGCCTCCGGCGTGGCTGGGCTGATGAAGGCCATCGGCCTCACCGGCGGCGCCTTCTACAGCCACTTTTCCTCCAAGGACGAGCTGTTCGCCGCCATCGTCCGCCGCGAACTGAGCCACAGCCTGAAATTGCTCGGGGGCACCCAGGCCGGCGGGGCCGAAGCCAACCGCGCCAAGTTGCGGCGCTGCCTGGCGCGCTACCTGAGCATGGCCCATGTCCGGCGACCCGACAGTGGCTGCGCGATCCCCAGCCTGGGCGCGGAAATCGCCCGCGCCGAACCCGCCGTACGCGAAGAAGCCGAGCGCTGGCTGCTCCAGCTGCAAGAGGCCTGGAGCGAGGTGCTCGGCGACCCACAACTGGCCTGGGCGCTGATCGCCCAGTGCGTCGGCGCCCTGGTGCTGGCGCGCATGATGGCGAGCGCGCAGTGCCAGGAAGACGTGCTGGCCGCGAGCCGCGGGCTCGTGGAGAAGACGCTGGGCTGAGGCGGACACCTGTACCTTTCATGTCCACCCGCAGTCGGTGTGGGATTCGCGGGTGGATGTGGAAGGCGACATCCACCCTACGCCGGGCGGAAATCCGCGCCGATCTGCAACGCCTCCAGCCGGGCGCGCAGCAATTCGGGAAAGCGCTTGAACCAGACCTGGTTCAGCGGTGAGGGATGCGGCAACGGGTGCAGACGCAGGCGCCGCGCGACACCCGCTTCGGACAGCTCGACCTCGATGTGCGCCGTGAAGCGGTCTTCGCGCTGCCAGAACGCTTCCAGCGCCTGGCGCACCTCGCGCGGCTGGTCGATGGCGAACCAGAGGAATGCCTCGCGGCCGAGGGTCACCACGTCGCGCCCCTGCCAGCCTTTCAGCAATAGCTCGCGCATCAGTGGATGGAAGCGCCTCTTCACCGCCATCGACCAGGCCTTGTTACCCAGCGGCTTGTACGGCACGGTGTTGATCCAGAAGAACGGCCGGCCCACCCCGCGCAGCGCCTCGAAGTCGCTCGTCGACTCGCCGTGCAGCTGCCGGTAGAGCACCTTGCGCACGATCTGCCCGCCGCTGCCGATGAAGGGCTCGCCGTGGCGCACCTCCTCGCGGCCAGGATCGCGGCCGAAGAATGCCAGAGGCGCGTGCGGGTCGCCGAGGCCGATGATCGGCTCCAGCGGGTCCTTGCCGAAGTGCGAATACACGGCGAGGTCGATGCCGTCGGTCTGCTTCGCCTGCGCGCGAAACGCGCGGCGCAGCGCGGCGCTGATCGCCACCCTAGAGGTCCGCGTCCTCGACCGGGCGCACTCGGGTGGCGTCCAGCGCATAGGCGGCGTCGGCCATGTCGTTGCTGACCTTCTCCACCTTCAGCGGCCCCTCGACCCACAGCGGCGCGTAGATGTCGGACAGCAAGATGCCCTTGGGATAGCGCACCAGCACGATCTGGTTCGGTGGTGGCGGCGGTACGTGGATGCAGGCGCCGGGATACGGCACGAGGAAGAACAGGGTGCTGCGCCCCTTGGCGTCCGACTCCAGCGGAACCGGATAACCGCCCAGGCGCAGCGCCTTGCCGTCGAGCTTGGCCACCGTCTTCGCCGAATACATCACCGCCGGCAATCCCTTCTCCTGCTTGATGCCGCCCTTGGCGCTGAAGCCCTTGCCTTCGGGGGTGTCATGGCTGATCTCGGGCATCTGCTCGAGCGCCTTGCGGTCCGACGGCGGCATCAGTTCCAGCCAGTCGGTTTCGGGCAGCTCGGCATGAACCAGGGGAGACAGCAGGCACAGCAGCAACAGAGAGAGTCGGCGCATGGATTCGGTCGAAGAGAAGGGTGGGCCGCAAGCGGCCCGATCGGTCAGCGTTTGCGGCTGACCAGGCCGTAGATCACCAGCAGGATGATCGCACCGACGACCGCGCCGATAAAGCCCGCCGCTTCGCCGGCCTGGTAGATGCCCACGGCCTGGCCGCCGTATGTGGCCAGCAGCGCACCGCCGATGCCCAGCAGGATGGTCATGATCCATCCCATGCTGTCATCGCCAGGCTTGAGGAAGCGTGCGATCAGGCCGACGATCAGGCCGATGAAGATGGTTCCGATGATGCCCATGCGAATCTCCTGAATATGAAAGAGACGCGGCAAAGCGCCGCGTTGTGCATGGGACCGGAGAGGACAAACGCAAGTTCGCGAAAAACTGCGCAAGGCCCGCGGGAGAGCCGCGCGGCGCCTTCCCAGGCGCCGGGCGCGCGGGTTAGGCCCTGGCGATCAGCGCTTCGACGGCGGCGATGCGCTGTTTCAGCGTCGCGGCATCGGCGCTGCGCAGGGTGGCGTGGCCGACCTTGCGTCCGGCCTTGAAGGCCTTGCCGTAGTGGTGCAGGTGGCAGTCGGCGAGCGCCACAACCTGCTCGGTGGGCGGCACTTCGCCGATGAAGTTAAGCATCGCGCTCGCGCCGAGGGCGGCGGTGGAGCCCAGCGGCAGGCCGGCGACCGCGCGCAGGTGGTTCTCGAACTGGCTGCACTCGGCACCTTCGATGGTCCAGTGCCCGGAGTTGTGCACGCGCGGGGCGATCTCGTTGGCCTTCAGCCCGCCGTCCACTTCGAAGAACTCGAAGGCCAGCACGCCGACGTAGTCGAGTTTGTTCAGCACGCGGCCGACGTAATCCTCGGCGAGCGCCTGCAGCGGATGCGCGGTGCTGGCCACCGAGAGGCGCAGGATGCCGTTGTCGTGGGTGTTGTGCACCAGCGGGTAGAAACGCGTTTCGCCGTCACGCGCACGCACGGCGATCAGCGAGACTTCGCCGGTGAAGGGCACGAACCCCTCGAGGATGCAGGGCACGCCGCCCAGCTCGGCGAAGGCGCCGGCGACATCGGCCGGCGTACGCAGGACCTTCTGGCCCTTGCCGTCGTAACCCAGGGTGCGGGTCTTCATCACCGCCGGCAGGCCGATGGCGGCCACTGCGGCGTCGAGGTCAGCCTGCGAGTGCAGGTCGGCGAATTCCGGCGTGGGGATGCCGAGGTCACGGAACATCGACTTCTCGAACCAGCGGTCGCGGGCGATGCGCAGCGATTCGGCGTTCGGGTAGACGGGCACGAACTGCGAGAGGAAGGCCACGGTTTCCGCCGGCACGCTCTCGAACTCGAAGGTCACCAGATCGACTTCGTCGGCCAGTTGGCGCAGGTGCTCCTGATCGCCGTAGTCGGCGCGGATGTGCTCGCCGAGGGCCGCGGCGCAGGCGTCCGGCGCCGGGTCGAGGAAGGCGAAGTTCATCCCCAGCGGAGTGCCCGCCAGGGCCAGCATGCGGCCCAGCTGGCCGCCACCGATCACGCCGATCTTCATCACTGAGCCCTCGGGTCCGGGTTGTCCAGTACGGTCTGGGTCTGCTCGTCGCGGAACTGCTTGAGGGCGACGTGGAACTGCGGGTGCGTGTGGCCGAGGATGCTCGCCGCCAGCAGCGCCGCGTTCACCGCGCCGGCCTTGCCAATGGCCAGGGTGGCGACCGGAATGCCCGCCGGCATCTGCACGATGGACAGCAGCGAATCGACCCCGGAAAGCATCGACGACTGCACCGGCACGCCGAGCACCGGCAGGTGGGTCTTGGCCGCGCACATGCCCGGCAGGTGCGCGGCGCCGCCGGCACCGGCGATGATCACCTGGATGCCGCGTTCCTCGGCCTGTTCGGCGTACTGGAACAGCAGGTCCGGCGTGCGGTGCGCGGACACCACCTTCACCTCGAACGGGATGCCGAGTTTTTCCAGCATCTCGGCGGTGTGACTGAGGGTGGACCAGTCGGACTTGGAGCCCATGATCACGCCTACCAGTGCGCTCATCGTCGTGCCTCTTGCGTCGGGCGCCCGCAGGCGCAGAAACCAACAAGCCACGCTGGAGACCAGGCGTGGCTTGTGTGCGAAGCGACCGTGCCGGGCCGCGAAGGCCGCGCAGTATAACCCAAGGCGCAAGCGGCGACAGCCCGCCGTTCGGCTCCCGCGAAGCCTGCTGCGCGTCGGCCCTGCTGCGTCAAAAACAGGCGGGATCGCCCGCTGGCGGCTAACGCGCTTCAGCGCGGCCCGGAGGGCGAGTGAAACGAGTACTGCTCATTTACAGCTCGTAAAGTCGCCCACGACTGCGACCGGTCCTCGCCTGTTTGCGGGGGCGCTAGCCCTTGCATGGCTCCAGCTCGCGAGACCTCGTACAGCCTTTGTCAGAAGCTGACGGTGGTCGACACCAGGAACTGCCGCGGCTCACCCACCGAAACGTAGTTGCGGCTGGCGCTGGAGGCGTAGTACTTGCGGTCGAAGAGGTTCTTCACGTTGAACTGGAAGCCGACGTCGTGGCCGCCCAGGCGCGTGTCGTAGCTGGCGAAGGCATCGGCCACCGTGTAGGCCGGCAGATCGAAGCTGTTGCTGGCGTCGCCGGCACGCTCGCCGACGTGCCGCGCGCCGGCGCCCAGGCGCAGGTTGTCGCCGCCGAACAGCGAACCGACCTGGTACACCGCCGACAACGACGCGGTGTTCCTGGCCACGTTCTGCAGGCGGTTGCCCTGGTAGATCGGGTCCTCGGTGACCTCGGCGTCCAGCCAGGCGTAGCTGCCGATCAGGCTCCAGCGCTCGCTGAGCTGGCCACTGACGTCCAGTTCCAGGCCGTAGGAGCGGACCTTGCCCGCTGCGCGGCTGACAGTGGCGCCGCCCACCTCTTCGGTCACCAGCACGTTGCGCTTGTGGATATCGAACAGCGCCAGGTTGGCGGTGACCCGGTCCGGGATGTCCAGCTTGGCGCCGAGCTCCCAGGACTTGCCTTCCTCCGGCGCGATGGACGAATCAATCGCCGCGATACCGTCCTGCGGCGCGATGCTGGAGTTGGGCTTGAACGACTCGCTGTAGCTGGCGTACAGCGAGAAGGTATCGTCGAAGCGGTAGACCACGCCGGCGCGTGGCACCCAGACCTGGCCGTTGATGTTGGTGTTGACGTCGAACGGCCGCCCGCGCCCGGCGTACTGGTCGTAGATCAGGTAGCGGCCGCCGGCGACCAGAATCCAGTGCTCGTCCAGGTGCAGCGAATCCTGCAGGTACAGCGAGTCGGTGCGCAGCTTGTCGGTCTGGTCGCTCGATGCCGCATCGGCGACGTCGGACGGGTTGATCGTGCCGTAGGTCGGATCGTTGTAGTTCAGCGCGCTGTTACCGCCGCGAATCAGGTCGGCGCGGTAGATCTTGCGCTTCTCGCTGTCGATGCCCACCACCAGTTCGTTGCGAAAGCCGGCGATCTGCAGGTCGCCACTCAGGCTGGCGGTGGCGAAACTGTCGCTGCTGACCGCGCCGTGGGTGCCGTCGATACGCCGAGTAACGGTTCCCGTATTGCCGTTCACCGCAGTCACCCGCGCCTGGTTGTCGTCGTAGGTCTCGCGGGTCCAGCCGTAGGCGAAGCTGGCCTTCCAGGTTTCGTCGAGGCGGTGCTCGACGGCCAGCCGGGTCAGGTCCGAACGCCCTTCGGTGACGTTGAAGGCCTCGTCCAGCCGGCGCGTGCGCGGGATGTCCAGCGGCTTGTTGGTCAGCGGGTTGATTGCAGTGCCGCGGTCGAACGGGGTTTCGAATTCACGGTGCTCGTAGCTCAGGTTGACCGTGGTGTCCTCGCCGAACCAGGCCAGCGACGGCGCCACCAGGGTCTCGCGGAAGTTGCCGAAGTTGCGCCAGTAATCCTCGTCCTGATGGTCGACGATCATCCGGTAGGCCAGCCCGCTGTCGCCCAGCGCGCCGGTGCTGTCCAGGCCGCCACCGCCGCCGCTCTTGCCGTGGGCGTAGGTCGAGCCGCGCAGGGTCACGGCGTTGTACTGCTCCAACTGCGGCTTCTTGCTGACCACGTTGACGATCCCACCCGGGTCCTGGATGCCGTAGAGCAGCGACGCCGGGCCCTTCAGCACTTCGACATGGTCGGCGCTGGCGCTGAGGCTGCGCCCGAGGATCGACGGCAGACCGTCGCGCATGATCGAGCCGTCGCGGTTGTCGCCGAAGCCGCGCTTGCTCACAGCGTCCTGGGTGCTGCCGAGGGTGTTGGCCTGGGTGATGCCGCTGATGTTGTTCAGCGCGTCGTCGAGGTTGCGCGGTTTCTGGTCGCGCAGCACCTGGGCCGGAACCACGTTGACGGTCTGCGGCACTTCCAGCAGCGGGGCGCCGCTGCGGGTGATCGAGGGCGTGCCGCTGGGCTGGTAGCTGTAGCGGCTGGCGTCCTCGGCGGTCACCGTCAGGCCATCCAGGTTCATCGCCTGCGTCGCGGCCTGTGGCTCGACGGTGAAGGTGCGTTCGTTGACCTGGCGGGACGCGTAGCCGCTGCCCGCCAGCAACCGCTGCAGTGCCTGCGCGGCACTCATCGTCCCCTCGAGCGCCGGCGCGCCGAGCGTAGCCGGCAAGGCGCTGGTGTAGACCACCGCCAGCCCGGTGATGCGGCTGAACTGGTCGAGCGACTGTGCCAGCGGCTGCGCGGCGAGGGAGAACCGGAAGCGCCCTTCGACCTGCTCCGCGGTGGATTGCGCGTGGGCGGGCGCCGGCAGGCCGACGCCGAGGAACAGCAGAGCGGCGGCGAGCGGAGTCAGCGGCGGGAAGGGGCGACGTTTCATCGTGCGTTCTCTGTAGAGGAAGTGGCGTTGATGCGAATTGATCGCATGACCACTACACGAAGCCGCTGCGGGTTTACCTCACCTGGACGCGGAAAATAATCGCCGCCGACGGGAAAAAGTGCCGCCGGCTCAGCGGATGAGGATCAGCCGATCGAACAGCAGCGTGCTCTGGCAACCGAGCACGGCGCACAGCGAAGCCACTGCGGACGGGGCGTCGTCGCCAGCGACGGACACGCTGACGGGGCGCTCGGCGAGGGCCGGGTCGAGGAGCAGGATGCGCCCGCGGTAGTGGCTGCCCAGGGCCTCCAGCACCTCGCCCAGCGGCGCATGCAGGAAACTCAGCCGACCGTCGCGCCAGGCCAGCGCCGCGCGGCTGTCCACCGCCTGCGGCTCGCCGAAGTGCCCGTCGGCCAGGCGCACCCGCTGGTTGGCGCCGAGCACGCGGGTTTCAGCGGCGGCGGCGACTTCCACGCGGCCTTCTTCGACGGTAACCGCCGTGCCCGACGCCTGACGACGCACCTCGAAAGCGGTGCCGAGCACCCGCGTGACGCTGTCGCCGGTATCGACCTGGAACGGACGGCCGTCATGCGCGACCTTGAACCAGGCGCCGCCGCGCAGCAGTTCGACCCGCCGCAGCGGCCCGTCGACACGAACCTTCAGCGCGCTGTCGGCATCCAGCAGCACGCGCGAGCCGTCGGCCAGGTTCAGCTCGCGCACTTCACCGGCGGCGCTGACTTCATCGGCGCGAAGGTTCTGCCACGCCTGCACCGGGCGCAGCCAGCCGCCGCCCCAGAGCACCAGCAGCAGGCAGCAGGCGCTGGCCAGCGCGCCGGGCCAGTGGCCGAGCAGCGGTAGCCGGGCTTTGCGCCGAAGGGTCTGCAGATAGCCCTGCAACGCGCCGGCCTCCTCGTCGGCGAGCCACCGCGCCGGCGTTTCGCTGATGCTCCACAGCGCCTCGGCGCGGGCGTAGGCGTCCAGATGCCGGGGGTCCGCCGCCAGCCAGCGGGCGAACGCGCGCGTATCGCGATGCGGCGCGTGGCGGCGGCGCAGCAGCCAGCGCCAGGCTTCACGCTCGTGGCGGGCGGTCGGTGAATCGGACGCGGGCGCTGTCATGCTGGGCTTCCTGGCGCTGAGCTTTCCCTGGCTGGAGCCGGCGGATTCGCCAGGCTCGCCTTGCAGGCCTCGAGGGCGCGCATCATATGTTTTTCCACCGCGCTTTGGGACACGCCGACGGCCCGGGCGATCTCGCCATAGGTGCAGCCGTGGATTCGGTTGAGCAGGAAGATGTGCCGGGTGCGCTCCGGCAGGCCGCGCAGCGCCGCGTCAACATTGCGCAGGTCGTCACTGGCCAGCAGCCCGGCCTCCAGCGCGTCCGGGCGTTGTCCGTCGGGCATCGGGAACGCGTTGAGCGTGCGACTGCGCGAACCTTCCAGGCGCAGGTGATCGATGGCCAGGTTGCGCGCGCAGCGCAACAGGTAGGTGCCCATTTCCTCGACCTGCAGCACCGGCCGGCGCCAGAAGCGCAGGAACAGGTCCTGGACCAGATCGGCGGCGGTGGCGCGGCAACCGACCTGGCGACTGACCAGTAACTCCAGGCGCTGCCGGTTGGTGAGGAACACGCGCAGGAAATCCTCTTGGGAATCCAGCGGCGGCGGCTCGGGGGAAGGTCGATCGGGAGTCATTGCACGACGGCGTCACGGCTGTGCGCCGGGGCGGCGCGACGATATGACTCAAATGATAATGCTTATCAGGAAACTCCGATAGCGACCGGCGAGGACCGGTCGCGATTTCGGTTCGCGGCCATCCCGCGCGGATGGCCCCAACGTGAAGGGCGCGCCTGTGCGCGCCCCGCAGGCGGCGTCAGTGCCCGCCCACCACCATCG